>JALWKG010000108.1 GCA_027081565.1 Helicobacteraceae bacterium | reverse complement strand
AACTTAGAGTCATCTGCCATCGTCTTTTTAGCCAACTCCAGTGAGTCACCCGTAATGTCACCCATTTCAAAGACCTCATCACGCTGATAAAAATGCGCCACCACTGTGACGTCTAACTTCTTTTTCAGTGCTGTTATCTTCTCTTTGAGTTCTTCTGTTGTGTAGTTCACACCGTGTCCTTGCGCCTAATCTAGTTTGATACTATATAGGATATTAATTTTGCGATTATATCAAAGTTGTAATAAGTAACCTATTTTTCTCTAAAATTCATCGTCTTATAACTCTTGTTTATGTAGAATTCACCCATATTATCTACAAGGCTATTATATTTATGGATTTTCTATTTAACATCAATGCACAGTTTTACCTTGCCGCTTACCTTATAGGAGGTATCCCTTTTGGCCTTTTACTTGCCAAGTTCATCGCTGGCGTCAATGTCAAAGAGAGTGGCTCTAAAAGTATAGGCGCGACCAATGTACTTCGCGTGGTCAAAGAGAGCAACCCTGCCCTCGCAAAAAAGCTTGGCGCCGCAACACTACTGCTGGACGCATTCAAAGGGATCGCTGTATTACTGGTAGCAATCGCTTTGGATATGCCCGAATCCACACTCTGGGGTGTTGCAGTTATGTCTGTAGTTGGTCACTGCTTCAGCCCTTATCTTTGGTTTGAAGGTGGCAAAGGGATCGCAACTGGACTGGGCGTTCTGCTGGTCATGCTTCCAATAGAGACACTGATAGGTTTTATTGTCTGGGGTGTTCTGGCCAAAACATTGAAGATCTCTTCCGTCTCTTCGCTCAGTGGTGTTCTTGCACTCTTGGCAGCATCATTTTTTATACATCCCGATATGGCACATGCCCCGGTTGTCATCATCACCATCATTCTTTTTTACAAACATATACCTAACATCGTGCGCTTGATCAAAGGCGAAGAGAAAGCTGTCGTTTAAAGATGACCATAGAGATCAAAGACCTAGAGTTTTTTTGTATCATCGGTATCTTGGACTTTGAACGTGCCAAAGAGCAATTGGTACGGGTCAATTGTCAAATACAATACCGTTATCAAGAAACTTTCATTAATTATGCTTTGGTCGCAGAAGCCATCCAAAATGAGATGCAAAAACAGCGATTTGAGCTGATAGAAACAGCACTTTTACACCTAAAAAGCACTTTAAAAGAGGAATTTCCTCTGATCGAGACACTTTTCTTAAAGATTTCTAAACCCGACATCCTCGATAATTGCGAGGTTTCCCTCTCCGAAACCACCAAATATTAAATTTTTTTTAAAAAATTATTAAATTAACCTAAAACTGTGGTATACTTCCGCCCTAAAATTTAATATATATGAGGTAATGCATGCGCATTTTAATCATCGAAGATGAAGTAACACTGAACAAAACTTTGGCAGAAGGCCTTAAAGAATTTGGCTACCAAAGTGATGTTGTTGAGACACTAAAAGATGGCGAATACTACCTAGACATCCGTAACTACGACTTAGTACTTATGGACTGGATGCTTCCAGATGGCAACAGCGTAGATATCATTCCTGATATCAAAGCCAACACACCTAAAACTAAAGTAGTGGTTCTTTCCGCTCGTGATGACAATGAGAGTGAGATTACTGCACTTAAATCTGGTGCTGATGATTATATCCGCAAACCATTTGACTTTGATGTTCTTGTAGCACGTATCGAAGCGCAACTGCGTTTTGGTGGTTCTAACATCATCGAGATCGATGACCTTATTATCAACCCCGAAGAAGAGAAGATCATCTATAATAACCTCGAGATCGAACTTAAGGGTAAGCCATTTGAAGTTCTTACACACCTTGCACGTCACCGTGATCAGATCGTCTCTAAAGAGCAGCTTCTTGACGCCATTTGGGAAGAGCCTGAGTTGGTAACACCAAATGTTATTGAAGTAGCGATCAACCAGATTCGACAGAAGATGGACAAGCCATTGAACATCACAACTATCGAGACTGTACGTCGTCGTGGTTACCGTTTCTGTTTTCCAAAAGAGATCTAAATACTCCAAAGGAGCTTCACGCTCCTTTACCCCTCAACACAAAAATTTTCCTTTTCTACTCAAAACAAGTAACATCCTGATAAAATAATAAGATATTTATACCACAAACCTATATCTGTGGACCATGGAGTATCATTTGTTTTCAGATCGAAGTATACGCAGCCGTTTTATTGTACAACTCATCATCGCCACCTTTGCACTGATGATCATCTTCTCTTCACTACTCTATCTTTATATACAATCCTCTATCTACGATGAGAAACGTACCGAAATGATAGCATTCGCAGAGAATATATGTTCTTATAAATCTTTAGTCGATGCCAAGGAAAATGGCAATGATGCACTTTTAGGGCTCAGTATTGAACTGGTCAAATATAATATCCCTGAAAACAGTATTCAGATACTTGAAAAATCTGTAGCACAACACACAGACTTGGTACTGTACTACCCTTTTGATATCAGTGAAAAAAGTTACATCAAGCTCACCAAAGACATCACACCGACCAAACATCTCTTAAAAAAGATCCTCAATGCGATCTTTATTATTAATGCCATTGGGTTCTTGTTGGTCATTATCTATGCTGTCATCTTCTCTAAAATGCTAATATCACCGATCAAAGGGCTTAACAATCGCCTCTCCAACATGAGTGAGCATATGATCCGACCAATAGTGGTAGAAGAGCTTCCCATTGAATTTGAACCTCTAGGTGAGAGTATCAACCATCTTATTAACCGGATCCAGAACTTTGTAAAGTACCAAAAGGAGCTCTTTATAGGTGCTGCGCATGAGCTTAAGACTCCCCTGGCCGTAATGAAGCTCAAAAACCAAGTCACCACGATTAAAAAGCGTACCCCCGAAGAGTATATCGAAGCGATCAAGGTGAGTAACAAAAGTATTGATGAGATGAACGCTATTGTCAGCAGTATCTTAAACATAGGTCGACAAGAGGGTGCACAGCTTGAGACACCGATACAAGCCGATGTCATCGAGATACTACGACGTAAAGCCAACGACTTTGCCCTCCTTGCTGCATCAGAGAACAAGACCTTGGAGATGAGTTTCCATCCGGACGCCTTTATGTGTACCCTGCAGGAGAGCCTTCTAAATCAGATCATTCAAAATCTGCTTCAAAATGCACTCAAGTTTACACCTACAGGTAAAAAAGTGATCTTGACAAGCCATCATAATGATGAGGGGTTGCTGATCGAAGTGATCGACGAAGGGTGTGGTATTGATGATGCTGTAGACCTTTTTGCCCCATTTATGCGTCAAGGAAGCAAGTCTGGTGCCGGACTGGGACTCTTTTTGGCAAAAAGTGCTGCTGATGCCTTAGGTGGCCAACTCTCTATCAAAAATAGGGATGATGACAAAGGTGCCGTTGCCTCACTCCTTTTACGCTCTAAACTGCACTGTATTTTGCCCCTAAAATAGGTATATATTTACCATACCCAAAGAAGAATTTTTCTATTTAAAATTACTTCAAGCATTCTTCTGCTATAAATCGCACTAGAAAATATAAAAACTGTTTTAGAGTACCTCTAAATTAGTTATAGCTAAGGTTTATAATGGCACTTTTAATAAATGATGAATGTATTGCATGTGATGCTTGCCGTGAAGAGTGTCCGACTGAAGCGATTGAAGAGGGAGACCCGATTTACGTTGTGGACCCTGACCGTTGTACAGAGTGTGTAGGGGTCTATGATGAGCCTGCATGTATCGCTGTCTGTCCTGTTGACTGTTTTATCTTAGACAAAGACAATGTTGAGACGATTGCCGAACTCCAGTTCAAATATAAGCAGATCTTGAATGAAGAAGAAGAGGAAGAGTAGTCCGCTTCTCTTACGCCTTCTTAACCCTCCATCCCCTATAATTCCTATATAAATCATCTGAGCCACTCTATGTGGTTCATCCCAAGGTAAGATCATGGCAAAACGTACTGCAGTCATTGACATAGGTTCCAACTCAGCGCGGATGATCATCATCGAAAAAACCAGCCGCTTTGCCTTTCATCTTCTCCATGAAGTGAAGTCACGGGTACGTATCTCTGCAGATGCTTATCAAAATGGTGGTGCTCTGCAAGAGGAGGCCATGCAACGTGCCTTCCTCGCCCTTAAAGACTTTGTTCAGATCGCAGACTCCTATGATGCACGAAAGATGCTTTGTGTTGCTACGTCTGCTGTTCGCGATGCCTCTAACCAAAAAGAGTTTGTTAAACGTGTTAAAAGAGAGATCGGCCTCAACATCAAGGTCATCAGTGGAGAGAGAGAAGCCTACTTAGGCGGTATCGCCTGTGCCAACCTCTTGCCAGCCAATGATGCCATGACACTGGACATCGGTGGTGGTTCGAGTGAGTGTGCCTGCATAGAAAAAGGTGTTGTAGTAGCATCTGACTCTCTTAACCTCGGAACAGTACGTCTGAAAGAGCTCTTTTTTGACCAAGATGATATCGATGGTGCCAAGCGATACATAGACGAGGCACTTAAGGCTTTAAAAGTAGATAAACAAAAACATATCGTAGGTGTGGGCGGGACTTTTAGAGCCTTAGCCCTTATCTTGCTAAAAGCTAATAACCATCCACTCAACAAGGTTCATGCCTATACTTTTAAAGCATCTGAACTGGTAAGTTTAGGCAAAAAGATACTCAAAGCAAAGAGTAAAGCAGACCTCAAAGCACTTGGTGTTAAAAAAGATCGTCTTGATGTTATTAAACCTGGTGTTCTTATTTTACTGCGTATCATCAAAAAAGTAGATGCTGTCAGCTTGACCTGTAGTGGTGTAGGTGTAAGAGAGGGTCTTTACTTGAGCGATCTGCTTAGAAACAACAGAGATGTCTTTCCTGCAAACTTCAACCCATCACTCAAATACCTCATCGACCAACACACACATAATGCACCCCAACGTGAGCTGCGTGTCAAACTGACAAAAGAACTTTTTACACTTCTGCACGCCAGACTATCTCTTGAAAGTAGTTTTGAAAAACCTCTGCTGATCGCTACTAAACTTGCCAAGATCGGTGCCTCGCACCATTTTTACTCATTTGAGAACCATAGCCAATACCTCACACTGACTGCTCTGGAGTATGGCTATACCCATGAAGAGATCGCGCTGATCTCGACACTGGTCTTACATCAACTTGG
Source organism: Helicobacteraceae bacterium (assembly GCA_027081565.1). Taxonomy (GTDB): domain Bacteria; phylum Campylobacterota; class Campylobacteria; order Campylobacterales; family Sulfurimonadaceae; genus Sulfonitrofixus. The sequence goes on along the minus strand of JALWKG010000108.1, from coordinate 656 downwards.
TAAGGGTATCAAAAAGAACTATTTTGCTAAATATGCCGTTTTGCTTCCAACCCAAGACGCTTTACAAAGACTCACTAACATTATGGCACTCGCAGATGCACTCTTGGCACATCACCCAAGAGTACGTGATTTTGATCTTAGTTTTGAAGATGATGTTTTAGTGATAAAGAGTCATAAAAAAGTGGCCTACTTGGCACAAGAAAGTGTTATGGCCATCGGTCAGAATGAGATTGAGGTACGTTTTACAACAGCCTAGGTTTGTTGTACGATCAAAGCCTACTTCTGTGCTACACAGCACTTCTTCAAACGTTTTTAGAAACGCTGTCCAATAGTAAATTCGAAGTGAGAGACCTTGTCATTACTTTCAGGGTTGACCGGGTTCGCAAAGACAAGCTGGAGTGGTCCAACAGGTGAAAACCACTCCAACCCTACTCCATAACCCATACGGAACATATCAGGGACCGTTCCAAGTTCTGGACGACCGGTATGGATCCAACCCACATCATAAAAGAGTGAAAAACGCATCTTTGCTTTTGGTACCAATGGAAAACTCATCTCGACATTACTCGAAGCCGTCTGCGTTGCAGAGACACGTACGGCATTTCCATTTTGGTCTATTATATATGGCAATGAGTACGACTCATAACCACGTACTG
>JALWKG010000107.1:5528-5824 GCA_027081565.1 Helicobacteraceae bacterium | reverse complement strand
GTAGAAGATGACGTGGGCATCTTCTATGATGCCACAACTCCAAGCCGACTTGAAAACATACTCAACAGCTATGATTTTTCCAGTGATACAAAGCTGATGGATGACGCTTCTCATGCCATTGCGCTTATGTTGGAGCATAACATTTCCAAGTACAACAACGCTGGCTTTGTAGATGATGCGTTTTGTAAAAAGTATGGACTAAATGAACAAAAGAGTGTTCTTGTAATCGCACAGACAGCAGGTGATGCCTCTTTGGAGTATGGTATGCTTAACCACTATAGTACCGCTGAGATGCT
>JALWKG010000107.1:0-5518 GCA_027081565.1 Helicobacteraceae bacterium | reverse complement strand
ACGGCTTCATACGCTCTATAGGCTTAGGGATTGAAGGTTCACCCTCCTTTTCACTTGTAGAAGATGACGTGGGCATCTTCTATGATGCCACAACTCCAAGCCGACTTGAAAACATACTCAACAGCTATGATTTTTCCAGTGATACAAAGCTGATGGATGACGCTTCTCATGCCATTGCGCTTATGTTGGAGCATAACATTTCCAAGTACAACAACGCTGGCTTTGTAGATGATGCGTTTTGTAAAAAGTATGGACTAAATGAACAAAAGAGTGTTCTTGTAATCGCACAGACAGCAGGTGATGCCTCTTTGGAGTATGGTATGCTTAACCACTATAGTACCGCTGAGATGCTTGACGCAGCCATAGCTGAAAATCCAGATGCGAAGGTCTACCTAAAAATCCATCCTGATGTTTTAAGTGGAAAAAAACGTTCAGATATCGACATAACAAAGGCACAAAAACAGTGCATCATCCTAGAAGAAAATGTCAACCCCATCTCACTTTTAAAGCACTTCGACAAAGTCTACACAAAAACTTCCGGCATGGGTTTTGAAGCTTTGTTATGTGGCTGCAAATGTGTCTGTTTTGGGATGCCTTTTTATGCAGGATGGAGTGTCACAGACGATAGAAGTCATAATGAACGTCGAAAACGACAACTGAGTGTTGAAGAGATCTTCGCAGCCGCTTACATACTCTACACAAGATACTACAACCCGTACCAAAAAAAGCCTTCTGACATCATCGACACCATCAAAAGCATTGTAAAGTATCGTGATACCGTGTAACACCATGAGCAAAGGGTATGCTTCTTGTACTTTTCATGTTAGAAGAGACTGGGACACTACCTAAGGAACACCTCTCGTTCAGCTGTATAATTGCTGGCATAATAAGCTATAATTCTTCTATATATTAAGGAACAAAATGAAAATCACTGAAAACAAAATAGCAACAGAGCTAAACCAGAGCCGTCAAACATTTGCTTACTGGAAAAAAGAGCGTACAGAAGTTTATAATACAATTCGCGGTTATTACCAGTTGCGTGAGGCCTTAGAGCAAAAAGACCCTGACATTGAAGCGATGCGTCTTATTGTTGAAAACGTTGGTAAAAACATTGCAGGACTTACACAGAAGCTAGAAGCAACAACCATTCAAGAGTTAGAGGCCCGTGTTAAAGAGGCTAAGACAGACAAAGCTCATAAAAAAGTGATGGCTGACTATGTACGATATCTAAAAAAGTACCCACAATGGACACAACTTAAAAAGTCGTATCAAGCTAATAAGTCGTAATGATTCACAGCGTTACCTTTTTGTAACAGCTGTAAATTCACTTATTAATCTATAAGTCCATACTGCTCACGCAAGATCTCTACGATCTCTGCTTTTGGGTTGTCTGAAAGTACGATCTTTTTACCCGTGATCTTCTCTGCCAGTTCAGTGTATGTTTTAGAGACATTCATCAACACTTCTGTTGGCAGTTCATTGTCACGGGCTAAGGCCTCACGCTCTTTCATGCGTGACTTGTTCAGCAAGATGTCCGGATCAGGAAAATGGTTAAGGAGTAATTGACGGAAGCCCTCTTTGGAGTTTTCTACTACTTTGCCTTTTCGGTACTGTTCCCCATCCCAGATGCGTGATGAGTCAGGTGTACCCACTTCATCCATATAGATCAGTTTTTCGTTACCGTCACGATCATTAACGTAGCCAAACTCAAACTTGGTATCTACAAAGATCTGATCGATCTTTTCAAGTTCCTTTGCGATAACGTTAAAGCCTTCGGTCAAAAGCTTTTCATAAAGTGTGATATCTTCTAATGATCTAAAATTGAAAGCTTCATAATTGTCTTCAATGTCTTTACGTGTAATGTTGACATCATCGACCTCAGGCACACCTGGGATACCTTTGAGAATGCCTTTTGTAGAAGGTGTTTGCAATAATTCTGGTAACTTGGAATCTTTTTTCAGACCATCAGGTATCTTGATCCCACAAAACTCACGTTCACCTTTTTCATAAGAGCGCCACATAGAACCCGTAATGTACTGACGGCAGATCGCCTCTATCATCACAGGTTTTGCTTTTTGTACGATCCAGACAAAAGGGTGTGGAATGTCAAGAATGTGACTCTCTGCAAGTCCCTGCTCTTTAAAGAGCTTGAACCAGTGGTTGGAGATGGCATTGAGAGCGGCACCCTTACCCGGTACACCCTCCATGTTCCCCTCACCTTTCCAAATACAGTCAAACGCAGAGATACGGTCACTGATCACCATAATAGCCAGAGGTGTGTCTAGAGGTACCTCGTAGCCCTTCTCTTCGATCAAACGCTTGCTGTCACTCTCAGTCAACCAGTAAACAGAGCGTACCTTACCGCTATGAACAGGAGCATCTGTTCTAATAGGAAGATCGTTGTTTACAGCCAGTACTTTTTCAGATAAATTCATTCTCAAACCCTTTATATCTATGCTTTTCATAATCTTTGCTACCAAAGACTCAGGCATTTTTTTGTTGCCCGAATTTTACCAAAATATAGGTTTACTTCAACATAGGAAAAAATACCACTATGGCGTAAAGAACCCTTTTCTTTTGTACCTGCCCAACATAGAGGTATTGCCTTTTGTCCCGCCACTATGAACATAGAGTATGTCACCCTCTATCTCAGACATCTTTTCACCGAGCGCCAACAACATCTTAGGTGCATAAAGCAGGTCTATCTCGATCTCCTGCTCTTTCATCATCTCGTAGATCTCTACATATTCTTTATAGGGTTTTGCAAAGTGGTATTTTTTAGAGGTCTCTAAAATATTCAAATTATCTGGAATACTTTCCAAGCTTGACATCTGCTCTTGCAGATACGCTTTTGAGCCAACAAGAGCGGTTGTCATAACTTTTGTCTCCTCCATATACTTTGCCAGATAAAGTGCTGTGGTTCCAGTACCCGACGGTGTTATAACTGTCAGCTTTTGTATATGTTGTTCTTCTCTCCACTGCTGTATCTCTTGCGCTAAAACTTTAATGCCCGCTTTAGCGCCCAAATCAGCACCACCTTGTGCCAAAAGCAAATCTCCTTCATAACTGGCGATCCGACTGTCTGGAGTTGGAGTGTAGAGCGATCTTATGACATTCTCATATGCTGCATGTTCTACTTCCAGCAGTTGCATACCATCACTTAATGCAGATGCCAGGTTGCCTTGTACCGCATCTCTTAATGTCTTGGAAAGGGTTTTGGTAATGTAGAGGAACGTCCACCCTTTTCGTTTACAGAGTGCCGCTATAGAGGCCATAGCGTTAGACTGACTGCCACCATAGGAGATAATACGTTTGTAGTTTGCAGAAGGGGTGTTTAAGAGAAAAAAGAGTTTTCGGAATTTGTTTCCGCTGAGATCCGGATCAACCAGATCATCGCGTTTGATGTAGATGGTTCTACCGTGAAACACAAAGGTCTCTACAGCAGAAGGGAGCTTGATCTTACTTACCGTAAGTGATCGTTGCTTCACTTTTAAGCGCTTGCATCTTCTTTTCCATAGCCGCTTTGAACTTCTCCATCTTAAGCTTCTGTTCTATAAAGCTTTTGACATCTTTAAAGTCTAACTCTCTGCCTGTAGCCTTGTCTTCAAGATAGATGATGTGATAACCAAACTGTGTCTTTACCGGTTCTTGAGTAATAGTGCCGACCTTCATAGTAAAGACCTTGTCATTAAACTCTGGCACCATCTGTCCACGTGGGAATGAACCAAGGTCACCACCTTTTGGACCACTAGGGCCGGTAGAGTTCTTTTTAGCACTCTCTATAAAGGCAGTTTTTAGCTCTTCACCCTGCTTGCCTTTAAGAGAAGCGATGATCTTTTTAGCTTCCTCTTCTGTCTTGACTAAGATATGACGGGCATGGACCTTCTCTTTTTCAACAAACTCATTAATGTGAGAGTCGTAATACTTACGGATCTCATCTTCACTGAGTTTGATCTTGTCAAACTGCTGCTTTTCCCATACTTTTGAAGCCAACTGTTTTTCAACACGCTCCATCACTTTAGCCAACTCATCTTTGTACTCTTTTGAGTTAAGCACACCACTCTTTTTAGCATCGCCATAAACGATCTCCTGAGCGATCATACCTTCAACAATACGTTGACGAAGCTCAGTCTGCTTCTCTTTGGGAAGTGTATTAAAACGCCCTTGTGTACCTTCCATAAGAACCTGGTTAACCTCGTCACCAGTGATCTTAGTGCCGTTAACCGTTGCAATGACCTCAGCGGCTGCCATAGAACTTAATAATGCTGTTGATACTAATACTTTTAATGCTAATTTCAAATGGATTTCCTTGAGCTAATTTCTATAAGGAAAAGTATAGTCACCCTTGTTAAACGATTAGTGAATAGTTAATGGAGAATGGAGAGATGGCGAAGCTCATCTTAAAAATATCTATACATGTAAAAGTTTCAGAAGTGGTGTGAGTTGTGCTGAAGCGATCCCGATAGCGCACTGCTGTGCGTGGAGTGGTGAGCTGAAGTGCAAATCGCGCCGCAGCTGAAACTTTTAAACAGTGACTTGGAGATGTTTTTCTAGAATATACTCTAGTTTCGCCCGCGTCAAAGGCTTCGCCAAATAATCATCAAGCCCTTCATTAAGAATGTTCTCTCTGTCGCCCTCCATAGCCAAAGCAGTCAAGGCGATAATTGGCATGTTATGACCAGAGGACATACGTTCTTTGATCTCTTGGGTCGCGATAATACCGTTTTTAATTGGCATATCAATGTCCATAAAGACAATGTCGAATTCTTGGTTCTCGCACTTACGGACACCCTCATCTCCATCGGATGCGGTAGAGACCTTAAGGTTATACTCTTGCAGCAAGATTGAGATCAGACGCTGGTTAATAAGGTTGTCTTCAACCACAAGGGCTCTAATCCCTTTGTCATTCAACTTCTCTTTAGTGTCAGAATCTTGAAGCTTGAATGCCATACTGACATGTTCTGAGATGCGTGTTGGAAGAAGCGGTTTGTTGATGACATAATCAACAATATGTGTTGTACGTGTCTGCAGTTTTTCGCCGGCATCCAAGACAAGAACAACGCGACACTGTTTGTTATAGGTCCCTAACTTCATCAACCAGGCTGACTGCTCCTGTGAAGCAACCAGATAAAGCATATCAATGTTGTCATAAATATGTTCATCTAAAGTATGGACTTTTTCAACATTTACTCCAAAACTGCGAAGATAGTTCGTCAGCAAGTTGGCATCGTCGATCTTTCTATCGTCAAGCAGTGCCACCTTGACCCGTCGGTTTTCAACCACTTGAAAACTGTTCTCTTTGACCGCATTAAAATCCAGTGTAAAGCTAAACTGTGAACCACGACCCTCTTCAGAAGCGATCTTCAAGTCGCCCCCTAAAAGTTCTACTAACCCATGAGAAAGACTAAGACCAATCCCCAGACGCTGATCTGCCTGATCTCCCGACTCAAATGGCTTGGTCACTTTGGTGATCTGGTCTGCAGGTATCCCTTTACCCGTGTCTCTTACAGTAAAGCCT
>JALWKG010000106.1 GCA_027081565.1 Helicobacteraceae bacterium | reverse complement strand
ATTTTGACACCAAGGCCATCACCCTTCCATGCCATAAACAGGCTCTCCGCGCGTAGCTGACTTTCCACTCTATTGGCCTCTTGCCAGGCCACAAGTTTACGATGGTGTTGGGCCAATATCTTATCCATTTCAGAAAAGAAATAGGCCTGTACATCAGTACTGTTTTTTAAGTGGTACTCTTTTTTTAGTCTATTGACGGCAGCAGAACCGCTCCATGCTTTTTTAGGGACTTCGTCACCTCCAAGATGTATATACTCAAAAGGAAAAAGTGCCGTTACCTCTTCTATGACATGAGCTAAAAAGATATAACTGCTTTTAAGACCTGGATCTATAGTATTATTACTGACTCTTTGTACGGAGGTATATTTGCTGGTGTCATCAGGGTCTTGCAATAGCTCAGGATAGGCAGTGACAGCAGCTTTGGCATGGGCCGGTACGTCGATCTCCGGAAGGATGTTTACAGCACGTTTTGCAGCGTAAGCGACGACATCTTTGATCTCTTCTTGGGTGTAGAACCCTTTTTGGACATTCTCTTTAGGCCCACGCATCGCAGGATAAAAAGAGAAGGGAAGTTTGGTTCCGGGGCCTCTTACAGCACCGATCTGTGTTAGAAGAGGATAGTGTTTTATCTCTATACGCCATCCTTCATCGTCTGTTAAGTGCCAGTGAAACACATTGAGTTTGTGTTGTGCCATACGGTCTATGAACTTTTTGATATATTGGACCGAGAAGAAGTTACGTGAACTGTCTAGCATGAGTCCCCGCCATTTAAAACGTGGTGTATCATGGATCATAACTGCAGGTATCTTCCATGAGACTTTCCCCACCTTGTCCAGACTCCATATTTTAGGGTTCATAAGCTGCATCAAGGTGACTGTGGCATAAAAAAAACCACTGCTGCTGTTCGCCTTTATATGGATCTTTTGAGCTTGTACAGAGAGGTTATAGGCCTCATCTTGAAGCGTTGTATCTAAGGCGTAGACAATATTATGTGTACCATCTTGGTGGAGTGTGAACCCAGAGGTCTGAAGAAGATGTTCCTGTAGATACTCAAGACCGTTTTGGGCGAGATCAGAGTCTAAGCGATAGCCACTTTTTAAAGAGAGGTTAAAGTCTCCCTGCAGCTTTTTAAAGTGCACTGGTTCTGGGATAATAGTATGTTGATAGCTCTGTGCACATAAGGTGCCATAGAAGCCAAATAGAAATAAGAGATACGGTATTAAAACTTTCATAAAAAGATTGTAGCACAGAGGTTAGGAAGATTTAAAAGAGTGCGATCTATACTATAGATCATAAGGGAATGATCATGACACTACCAGCCATACTTTTAATAGCTGTCGCTTATCTTTTAGGTTCTATATCAACGGCTATCATCACTTGTAAAATTATGGGACTCCCTGATCCTAGAAGTAAAGGTTCTAGCAATCCTGGTGCTACTAACGTCTATAAAATAGCAGGTAAAAAAGCTGCGGCTGTTACATTGGCAGGAGATGTGTTTAAAGGTCTTGTTCCCATAGTTTTAGGTCGTGTTCTAGGGCTAAATGAGATGGTACTCTCTTTTATAGCACTAGCCGCTTTTTTAGGGCACCTTTATCCTCTCTTCTTTAATTTTAAAGGAGGTAAGGGTGTTGCTACAGCTTTTGGTGTCATACTTGGATTAAATGTTGTAGTTGCCGCAGCATTGCTGGCAACATGGTTGCTTGTTTTGAAACTTTTTAAAATCTCTTCGCTGAGTGCCCTTGTAACAGCACTATTCACGCCGCTCTATTTCTATTTTATAGATGGTTCTTTTTACTTTACAGTTATGTCGGGTGTATTATCGCTATTTCTGATAGTAAGGCATCGCAGTAATATTAAAAATATTATTGAGGGTATAGAAGATTAAGTAGATGGAAGGTTATCCGGAGTGACCCGGATATGAAGAGGTTGGCAGTAGTGGTTATATACCGTCTACACGAAGGTTTTTAGTTTTACCAACCATAAGGTCTGCCGTCATCTTGAGTCGTTTGAAGACATTCTCCTGACGGTATTCGATGTTGTACTTTTTACAGAGGTCTTTAACAATTGGCTGCATCTTTTGATACTGACTTAGTGGCAGGTTTGGAAAGAGATGGTGCTCTACCTGATAGTTCAAAAAGCCCTGTGAGGCATCGATAAGATCAGAACCGGTACAGTAGTTGACACTTCCCATGATCTGGCGCAGGTAAAATTCACCTTGAGACTTGTGAGGCTCATTAAAGCGGTAGATGTCACCAGCAGAGTGGTTCGGAACAATCACTAAAAATGAGTGAAGGTTGGCGATGACTTCAGCGATCAACAAGATGATCAGTGCTGTTGTATAAGCTTCTACACCTAGTGGTAAAAACAGTAGGGGGATAAGTCCAAATTTTACCACAGCATATGGTAAGAGAAAGTCTTTCCATAAGATAAAACCATTGTCACTGTAGATGTCCCATTGATAATCTTCGAGTTCAGGTTGTTTCTTTTTACGGCGTTCTTTGTTCTCCATGATCAAGAGTGTATTGGGCGCATAGTAAGAGTATTTCCACATTCCTGCCAAGACGAAGACAACGATATATTTTACAAACATAGGAACTTTCATGGAGTGTAGCCACTGTGTGTTGAGCTCAACATTATCGGGATCTTCATCTTCACCAAGGTGGTAATGGTGCATGATGTTGTGCTCGTATTCCCAAGCCTCAGGTTTGATCCAGTCTAGCCAGTCTACATAACGACGGGCTCCACGTGCAAAACCAGCCTTAGTGTAACGGTATGGAACATTGGGGACTTTGTCGTAAGCACCATGCAAGATAGGGTGGGTGACATTGGCCCAACGTGAGGTGTTGGCTAATCCTATAGATGTAGCAGCGATTAGCGCGAAGACCCAGTAGGCAGCAGAAGGAAGCTGGTAGCCAGAAAAGGAGAAAAGTCCCATAGCCAAGATGATGGCAAAGCCAAGGTAGGTCCCTGTTCTTCCCCATTTCTCCATCTTGAGAAGGTGTTGAAAATCTTCTTCGTTTGGTGCACCAATGGTCTCTTTAATGTCGTCTATATCTTTTTGGAGGGCATCTTTATCTATCTCTTCGTAGGGGGTGTATGTATGTTGCAAAGTCATCCTTTAATAATACTCAAAACGTAGTGGCGCAAGTATAGCGTTTTCGACTTTATAGCAGGATTGACCTATCTCAAGTTTGTTTAAGAATTATTGTGTCTGTGTAGAGAGACCTCAAATTATTTCTGTATAAATTGACCGCAGGCTTTATGCGCTTTGCCCTTAAAGGTCTTATAATTTTTATCGCCTTTGAGCCAGGCCTCATATCGGGCACACTCTTCATGTTTGAGACATATTTTATTGTCACAGGCTTTATCTACCATTATTTCTCCTTAATTAGATTTGATCTGTTTCTATTTTTTCATCCACTCTTTAAACGGCTGAATTGAATCGATGTAGGCACTTACATCATCAATATCTTCCGGAGAGAGGGGCAGTTCTGGCATAGCATTTGCGTTATAACCAAAACTTCTGAAGGTTGTTGAAGGGGAGGTTATATATTTGACGATGTCTTCTCGTTTTCTCTTGTACGAGACCAGGTTGAAGTCAGGTCCCATGCCACCGGTCATAGCCACACTGTGACAGTTTGCACAGTTTTGGGCATAGACCTCTTTCCCATTTTCAATGTCAGCACTGAGTATTAGTGTCATTGATAGTATAATAAAGAGATGTCTCATTAGAAATGATCTCTATTTTTTAGTATAGAGTTCATTGGATGGGTGGTTTGGTTTGCTGACGTTTGTTGTTTTGACCTTTTTTGTGTCGTAGTGAACAACATCTTCAGCATGGAGTGTCATAAACATTAAAACAGTTGCTATGATGATTTTTTTCATTGGATCTCCTTGAAATATTGCAAAATTAAAGTTAGATGAATTACTACTAGTTATTTATAGTAATTTAAATCAGATGAATATTATCCTATTTTAATTAAGATAAATTTACTCCTATTTAACTAATTGAAAAATAAAAGATTTATTTAAATTATGATATATATTTTCTAGACTTATGTAATAAGAGATATGCAAGCAGACCTCTCTATTTTGTCTCCTGAGACTTATGGCCTTCATGTATTTTACTAAAGTCTGTATCGTAGATATAGGAGGAAATACTTCTAAGGGTTTCGATATCAAAGGCCAGTTCAGGCATGAGTCCATGCTTCTCTATGGCGTCATGCATGAGAGAGGTCTCTTCTTTAGGGTGCTCAACCCATGTTGACATATAGTCAACAAAATCTTTTTTTATGGGAAAGGCAGAGCGGTAGTGTGCTCTAAATGCAACAACAGATGGAGCAGAGACTGTTTTATTTTCAAAATGACAGGTAGTACAGTTCCCATGGAAAAGTAAGGCATCATAATTGGTGGCTTGAAGGTTTAAAGAGAGCAGTAAAAAGGTAATAATTGTTTTATACATAATAAGTTGTGCCTAATATTTACAAGATTATATCTTATAAATATTATAAAAGTATCAAATAAACAGGTTAGTCGCCTTTAGACTGCTTTGGTAGTTTAAACACTTTTGTAGGGCGTTTTGGAGCAGAAGAGGCCTCTTTTTTAGGCTTGTTACGCCAGTCGCCATCACTTCTGTTAGTATCAGAGTGCTTTTTGTCCCATGGCTTTTTCTCATCTTGTTTATCCCAAGACTTTTTTTCAAATGGTTTTTTGTCACTTTGGTTGTCTCTGTCGAACGGTTTGCTGCCGCCTTGTTTTTTAGACTTGTACTTAGGGTTTTCACGTTTTTCGTCTTCTGATCTTGCGGTACCGTCGTAACGATGGTTTCGCTCGCCCGTCTTACCTGAGAAAATGGGCTTGCCATCTTCATCTTTACCAAGGTATTTAGACTCTTTTTTCTGTTTTGCCCAAGCTTTTTTACGTTTTTCGTCACGCTCTTCCTGGTTTTGACGGTTGTACTCTTGACGCTCTTTTAGGTCTTGAGCTGCTTCACGATCTTTGATGTACGAGGCTGGTTCAAAATTAGTGAGAACCTCTTTGGTCAGGGTACGTTTCATCAGTGTTTCGATCTTGTAAAGCTCTTGTTGGTCTTTGTCATCAGCAAGAAGCAGGGCATAGGTCTGTGTCTGGTTCAGACGTTTGACATAATTGTCCGGGTTCGTGGAAAGGTCCAAACTGATGATCATATCGCATTTGACTTTAGGGTTTTCCAAAAGATCGCTGTCACTTACAAAGGTGACATTGTCTGCATCTATTTTGTCATCTAGAGCACTAATGTCCTGAGCAGCGATAACTAAGATCTCTTTGTCTTCATGCAGAGCAACAAGGTGTTTAAGAAGGTCTAGCTTTTGTGAACGGTCACAAGGGTGAACGCGGTGATTGTGGCGTTTGATAAGTATGGTGTCAACTGACATGGGTGTCCTTAATGGTAAAAGAAGCGAGGGTAGAACAATAAATTGATAATCTTGCTAAATATATGTGAAATTATAGCGTATCTTGCGAGTAACCCTTATGATATAATTTCATCAATTAAAAAAGAAGGTCTTATCTGTGTCAAACACTACCAACACTATGCAAAAATTTATACTCAAACTTTTCCCAGAGATCATGATAAAGGGAAGCTCCGCCAAGCGTCAGATGGTCAACCAACTTTTTATGAACGTCTCAGCGATACTGGGACGCATAGACGAAGCAGTAACAGTACGAAAGTTTTCAGACAAGATCGAAGTCTTTACACCTAAAACATCTTTAGTCGAGGTCAGAGCAGCTCTTTTTAACATATCAGGTATAGAGCAGGTCTTAGAGGTCTTACAGTTTGATGAGATGGATACTCTTGAGAAGATAAAAACAAAAGTGGGGGCAGTC
>JALWKG010000105.1 GCA_027081565.1 Helicobacteraceae bacterium | reverse complement strand
CACCACTCAGTGCCCATATGCAAGATTATATAACTAAAAACTTTGAACAGGAGATCATCAATGAACAACTACCTCATGAAAATTTTGAGCGCCACTTCGATATTAGTGCTTCTTAGCGCTTGTAATGAAAGTGCACCAAAACCAGCTAAAGTAGACAAATCTCTACCCAAGGTAGCCCTCAATGGTTTTCTCACCGACATGACTGCTGCTGCTTTTGAGTGGAAACCTATTACCGATGCACGTGTTCAGGGCGTCTATGTTTACCGCAACGACCCAGAGTCAGATACACCAAACAAACTGCATAACATCGATGCTGTCAATAATCGTAATGTCACCCACTATCTGAACGATGAACTGAAACCAGAGACACTCTACTACTACAGTTTTGCGACTTATAATGAAAAGGGAAACACCTCTTTAGCTACCAAAAAGATTGCTGTCAAAACAAAACCACTTTTAGCATCTGTCAGTTTTTTCAGCGGTGCAGAGCCTATGGCCCGTGCTGCCAAACTGATTTGGCGTCCTCATACCAACAGCGCCGTAGTTGGATATATTCTTGAACGCCGTACCAATGGTGCAGAGGGTTGGAAAAAGATAAAAAACATCGAAGGTCGCCTCAATGCTGAATATATAGATACAAAGCTCAAAGACAGTACCCGTTATGAGTACCGTCTTCGAGCCGTCACCTATAATGACCTGATCTCTAAACCTTCCAAGGTGGTTGCTGTCTTGACCAAAGCACTGCCAACTGCCGTCTCTCAACTCAGAGCTACTCAAGGCAAACCCGGATATATAGAGCTAAGCTGGCAAGATGCCAACCGTGCCAATGTCGCCTACTATAACATCTACCGCTCAAGCAGTAAAAACGGTTCTTACAAACTGATCGCCACTAAACAAAAAGGTATGCGATACAAAGACCAAGTGGCAGAGCCTTCTAAACGCTACTTCTATAAAGTGGTGGGTGTCAGTAAAGATCATCTTGAAGGTGAGCTCAAAGCCGTAACACCAACGGTAGGCACAACACTCGATGCACCACGTCCTCCTAGAAACCTGGTAGCGATGGTAGAAAATGCTACAGTACAGCTGACCTGGAAGTCGACAGATGCGAGAACTGTCTCATTTGTTGTGATCAAAGAGACAGAAAAGAACTTTATCTCGAGTGAGACCAAAGAGTTTAAAAACATCAAAAAAAGCTTGATGATAGACAGCTCGCTGAAACCAGGAGAGGCTTACACCTTTAGTGTTGTTGCCGTAGACAAAAATGGCATCCGTTCAGCACCGTCAAACAGCGTTCATGTCAAATTAGAGGACAAAAAATAGCCTATGCCACATATCCATATAAAGTCATTTAAACCCGTTACTATGCCTGCTCGTCATGAGGAGACTGCTTTTAACTTTTTGGCCAGTAATGTTGTCTACAAAGATGAGCACCTTATTTCTGTAACACTCGAAGATAAATCTTTTTTTCTTTTAGTCAAAGATGGTGAAAAAGATATCTTACTGAAAAGTGAAAAGATCTCCCGTCCTTCACCTACTTACATCGTCAAACGCGCACTTAATGCTTATGCAGCACTTTCTGAAAGTGAGATCCTCTCTTCAAATGTTGATGACACCTCTAAAAACATCCACTTGGAAAAAGATGAAGCTTTATGGAGCATTCATGACTTTGCCAAAGGCTTTCCTGAGGCTAAAGATGTTCGTATAGAGGTTGGTTTTGGTTCAGGACGCCATCTTTTACACCAGGCACAAGAGAACCCTGACGTTCTTTTTATTGGGATAGAGATCCATAAACCTTCGGTGGAACAAGCGCTGAAACAGATCAATATTTTGGGACTCAAAAATGTTATCTTGCTTGACTACGATGCCCGTCTCTTTTTGGAGTTGGTTCCTTCAAACATTGTCAGTAAGATATATGTCCACTTTCCGGTGCCTTGGGACAAAAAGCCACATCGCCGTGTTATCTCTACCGCTTTTATCAACGAGTCCACTCGAGTACTTGCCCTCCAGGGACAACTTGAACTGCGTACCGACAGTGAAAACTATTTTGCTTACTCCTGGGAGACCTTTATCTCTCTGAACAAAGCCAAACTGATGGTGAACAAAAACCAAGAGATCGCGATTAGTTCCAAATATGAAGACCGTTGGAAGAAGATGGAAAAAAACATCTATGACATCACCCTTATCAATGAAGAGATCAGTCCAGAGATCAAGATTGGCGGTAGTTTTGAGTTTTCAACAGGTCTCGATGAACCACGTATCATGGCACTCAATAGTACCACTGAAAAAACAGAGGGTGGATTTATCCATTTTGAGCGTCTTTATAAAACAGATGACGACCGTATGATGCTCCGTATTTCTATGGGCAGTTTTGAGCGACCGGAACATCTTTATGTCATAGTAGGCAACGATAAAAGCTACTACTTTCCAACACAACCGGTACCTTCACAGATAAACTTTGCGGTACACAAACATTTAGACGGTCTCATCCATGGATAAGGTGATCATGGCAGAAGATATCTCTCTTGCCTATAACAGTGAAGAGACTATCATATCCAAAGCTAACTTTTCGGTCAGTTCTGGTGACTTTGTTTTTATTACCGGGGCCAGTGGTAGTGGTAAGTCTACCCTGCTTCGTTCATTTTACGGGGCATTACGACCTGAAAACGGTTCCCTGATAGTGGGAGGGGTAGAGGTCAACAACATCACCAATGCTAGACTCAATTTTTTACGCCGCCATATCGGGATCGTCTTTCAAGACTATAAGTTGATCAAAGATTGGAACATAGAGAAAAATGTAGCCTTGCCACTGCTTATCAACGGTTATGCTAAAGACATTAGCGATATTCAGGTAGATAAACTGCTCAACCATGTCAAACTTTCACATAAAAAAGAGAAGTATCCACAAGAGTTAAGCGGTGGTGAGCAACAGCGTGTTGCTATGGCAAGAGCACTCGCACATAACCCTATATTGATCTTGGCCGATGAGCCTACAGGAAACTTGGACGACTACTCTTCAAGACTCATTTGGAACCTACTAGAGGGGGCCAACACCCAACTAAAAGCAACCGTTGTTATCGTCACACACCACATACCAGAAGACTTGGGTGTTAGCTATAAACACTTTAACATTGAGGGAGGTACTGTTTATGAGATCAGTTAAAAACCACCTCTCTTTGATCATTGCACTTTTCACCATTGTCTTTACTATGCAGATCTATATAGTGATCGAGCGTACCGTCAGTGCTTATGAAAAAGATCTTAACAAAAACTACAGTATCGTCGTCGTCACAAAAAAAAGTGTCAAACCAGAGGCTTTAGTCGCCATAAGCCCTACCATCTTAGCAGCAGAAGAGCTCTCAACAAAAAAGGTATTAGAGCACCTGCAGTCACAGATGAAACAGAGACATATCGACCTTTTAAAACTTGCACTTCCACACTTTTACTCCCTGCATCTCAACCACTACCCTACACCGGATGAGATCGTCTCACTGCGTAAAAAGTTGCAGAAGAACCAAAATATTACCCGCATTGAAGACTTTTCCAAAAGCCATGACACCATCTACAAACTACTGCTGCTTTACAAGTCTATATCTATACTTTTTGCCATCGGTATCTTTGCCGTCACCTCACTTCTGATCTTAAAAGAGATGCGTATTTGGCAGTTCCAGCATAATGAGAGAATGAGTATTATGGCGATGTTTGGTGCACCTGTCTGGATGCGGTCTGCTGTTTTGTTTAGACTCTCTATAGTTGATGCTATCATAGCCTCGATCTTGGCCGTAGGTACCTTTGCCTATGCAGATTTCATTCACATAGGCAGTGAACAACTGCATGAGATCGGAATTGATGTACTTGTCTTTGACACCCTTAATGACAGCCTGCTGATCTTTGGTGTGGCCCTGAGTCTCTCTATTATCTTGGCAACACTTATTGTTATTGGTCATAAAGAAGAGGTCTGATGCGCATACTCTTACTGGCCCTGCTTCTTATAACAACCTCTCTTTGTGCTAAAGCACAAAATGTCACCAAAGAGATCAAAAAAACGACTAAAGAGATCCACAGTTATGACAGAAAGTACTCCAGTCTTCATAAAAAGCTCTCTCATACTGCCAAAGAGATCAAGAAAACAGAAAAAGACCTCAGCCGGCAGGAGAAAGAGATCTCCAAACTCAGTGAACAGTTAAAGGTCTCACAAAAACACTATGCATCCAACCAAAAAGAGTTGGCACAACTTCAAGACAAGCAGTTGCTCCTTCAAGGAAAACAGGGCCTCATTGAAAAAGAGCTGATCAATGCCATCGCCAGGAACATCTCAATAAATGACTTAGTCAAAGAGAAGTATAACGCTACAACTGAGTCTGTGATGACCGAAGAGATCCTCGAAGCTCTCAACAGAGACATCCAGCATAAGATCACACGTTTGGAAGAGAATTACAGTGCCAATGCCAAAGATATCAGCTCTTATCAAAGCCGTACAAAAAAGCTTAAAACAGAGATCAGCAGCATAGACAAAAAAAAGGCAAGGCTATTGAAACTGACCCAAGAGAGCAAAAGTTCTCTGAAAAAGATGCAAAAAGAGAAAAAGAGATATCGACGTTCTATGGACAAACTTATTGCCCAGAAAAGAGCCTTAAAAAACACACTGGCAAGACTCAACATTATTAAGAGTGAGGCGCAGAAAAAAGCTGAAAAGCCTCGCAGGCAGAAGAAAAACTCTCATGCCAAAGTGACTAAAAAGGGTTCAAGCTATCAGCGTGTCCGTTCCAAGAAGTATCGTGGTAAAAAGACCATCGCGCCACTCTCCAACTATAAGCTGGTGAAGAAGTTTGGGCCGTACACCGATCCTATTTATAAGATCAAGATCTATAATGAGTCAGTCTCTCTACAGCCAAGACAGCGTAACGCCAAGGTAAGAACTATTCTCAATGGAAAGGTCATACTGGCCAAAAAGACCCAACTGCTTGACAATGTTGTGATCATCAAACATTCTAATGGTCTTCATACGATCTATGCCCATTTAGACCAGATCGCTCCTACAATTAGAAAAGGGAAAAAAGTAAAAAGGGGGGCTATTATTGGACGGGTGAATAATGAACTTACTTTTGAAGTGACACAAGACAGTTATCATATTGATCCTATGACGCTGATCAAGTAGAGTTTCTCTTTCCTACACAGATATCAATTCAAAAGTTCTTTCAGTCTTTGTTTTCTCTGTTGGAACTTTCTTGATAATTGTGACTATATCCCATTTACCATCACCTTTTTGTACCGACAAAAAAAGAGAGGGAGGCAAGATAAAGTTTCAAAGTTCAAAGAAATTTAAGAGTGACGATTTAATCGTATTTACCAACAAACTCTAAAAATCAAACTGCCGTCTGCTGCCACCCCTTCTTCTGATAAATATATAAAAATACCCCACCCTTAATAAAGGTCTCAACCGTCATAGCAATAAAGATCCAAATCAATTCAAACCCTAAAGTGTAGAGAATAAGAGAGGGTATAACACGAAGAACCCACAGTGATGTGACATTTACCTTGAGCGTAGTCTTGGTGGCACCTGCACCACGAAGTGCCCCATTGATGACAAAGGTCATAGCTAAGGGAACTTGAGAGATACCAACCAGTTGCAGGTAGATGGAAGCAGCTTCAATCGTCTCAAGATCTTGAGTGAAAAAGCTTATAAAAAATGTAGGAAAAAGTGCTAAGAAAATGCCTAGTGTCCCCATAAAGGCAGCCGCAATTTTGATGGCATAAAGCCCCGTCTCATAAGCAGCGTCTAAACGCTTAGCGCCTAGATTCTGTCCTACCAATGCTGTCGCAGCAATAGCAAAACCAAAGCCCGGCATAAAGGCCAGTCCCTCTATACGCAAACC
>JALWKG010000104.1 GCA_027081565.1 Helicobacteraceae bacterium | reverse complement strand
GGGTAAAGTAGGCAAAGATGAGGGTAAATAGAGGGATGAGTGCAAGCATGGCACTGACCTTGGTGATGCTTATGCGGTGCAGAGCTTCGATGTAGAGGACTTTTGAAAGTCCAAGAACTAAAAAACCTATGGCCAGTACATAAGGCAGCGCCTCTAAAAGCTTCTCTGTAGTTGGGAAAGGTTCTACCGCAAAAGCGATGGCAAAGAGCACGGGAAGTGCCACGATATTTCTAAAGGCTAAGATCGTCTCAGAAGAAACATAAGAGCGGGCACGTTTTTGGTAGAGGTTGGCAAAAGGGGCCAATGCCGCTGCTACAAAGATGATGAGGTCGCCTTTGTTTAGGCTCAAATCATCAGGAACCAAGACCAGCAGTGCCCCTACAGCCATGATGACAGCACCGATGGTATGGAGGGTGCTGAGTTTGTGGTCTCCTAAGACATTAAAATAGAGGTAGGCAAAAAAGAGCTGCATAAAGATGATGACCGCCATATTTCCGGCAGTGGTGTACTGCAGGCCGGTGAAGGCTAAGATGAAAAGCAGGTTGATAAAAAAGGTAGTTAAAAGCAGATCTTTACGAGCATCCTTTTGGAAAAGTTCAGGTAGCTTCTTTTGATAGATGACCAGCGCCATAAAGATCATTGTCGCGATGGTGACCGAAAAAGCGAAACTGAACATCGCGCCGATGAGGGCAATGGAAAAAAGTGAAAAGATAGGGAACCAACTCTCCAGCAGTGAAAGCAGTAACATGTAGATCTCGCCTTTTCGCTCTTCTTGCATTGGGACCTCTTTTTTGTTTTTGAGATTGTATCTAACCTAGCTTATTTAGCCGGTGTGGCGCAATAGTTCCCAATCATGGCACTTTCTAACCTCTTTTTCTATAGACTTCTCTTTATGTTTACAGTAAATGCACACAGTTTTGAGATGTTGGTCGAAAAACAGTCAAAATTCATCGCCCATCTTATGCCCTACAGTCTTTATGATGAGGTGCTCAGTGCGTTAAAAGCAGAACACCCTAAAGCCCGTCATTTTGTGACCGCTTTTCGTTATATCAATGAGTTTGACCAGGTGGTTGAGGGCAGCAGCGATGATGGTGAGCCCAAAGGAACTTCAGGAAAACCGACACTTTCAGTGTTGCAAGGCCAAGAGCTTATTAATGTAGCAGTCGTTGTTGTACGCTACTTTGGAGGTACCAAGTTAGGTACTGGGGGTCTGGTCCGTGCATACAGTGACGCGACCAATCTTGTGGTCTCAGCAAGTGAGTTGATACGCTATGAAAAACATGAGAAGTTGCGCATAAAATGTGCCTATAGTGATATAGGAAAAGTAGAATATGCTTTAAATCAGGCCGGAGTGTTGGTCGAAGAGAAGCAGTTTCAAACCTTAGGTGTAGAGATGCACCTAAGTGCAACAGAAGATGTCTTGGGCGACTTTACAAAACAGGTCGAACGCATTATAGAGATAATTGAGGAAAAAAAATGATAAAAAAGATAATAACAGCAACGATGGCACTGGTGGTTTTAAGTCTGACAGGCTGTAGTGACAAAGCAGAATCAACAGTTGATGTCGATGGCATAGAACGTAACTATACAGAACGTCTTCCAAACAAAAAAGAGTATGACCTTATTATTGGGCTGCATGGAGGCGGTGGCAGTATTAGAAGTTTTGAAGACTATTCTCAATTAAGCGAATTGCAAGAGAACAGTGACACCTACGGGGTCGTTTACTTAGAAGGCATAGACAGGCATTGGAATGATGGTCGTATAGAATTGAACTCATCTGTAGATGATGTAGCTTTTATAGAAAAAATTATTAGAAAATATCGTGCAGACGGTGCTCAAAAAGTTTATGTTGTTGGTATGTCTAATGGTGGTCTAATGGCACAACGCGCTGCATGTGACTTGAACAATCTAATTGACGGCATCGGTGTAGTGGGTGCAACACAGTCAACATATATACAGACACATTGTGCAAGTGATGTCACACCCTTAGACGCTATATTTATATTTGGAACTGAGGACAGTGCTTTTATAAAAAGTGGTGAAATCGTCAATCCACTTGATCCGTCGGAAATTCGTGGGCATCATATTCAGATCATACCGACAATAGAATATTGGACAACACGCAATCAGTGTTTAGGTCTGTTAGCTGAAAAAGCAACATTTGATGACCTAGATGACAGTACCATCGTTCATCAGTATGATATCGCTCCTTGTAGTGCAAAGGTACGTTATTTTGAAGTAGACGGAGGTGGTCACAGATGGCCAAATCCAGACGCTTATAATCTTTTACCTAAGCTAGGTTATGTGAGTCACGAAATATCGGCAGGTGAGCAGATCATCAACTTTTTTGGACTTCAATAAGGCGTTAGCCTTTTTTGACCAAGAGACCCCCTAAAACGATCAATCCTATCCCCACGAAACTCCAAAAATCCGGAAAGGCATCTCCCAACATGTAGCCAAACCCGATGGCAAAAGGGATGTTCGTATAGCTGATGACCCCGATAATTCCCGCTTTTGATGCACTGTAGGCTCTTGTTAAAAGGTACTGTGAGAGTGTAGAGATGATCCCCATAGCTAAGATCAATGACCAGGTAAAGAGGCTTAAGTCCCAGACAAAGTCTGGAAAGAGAAAGGCCATATAATGCGGGGTGTCGATGTAGGGTGCTATTAAAAAAAGTAAAAGTGGAAGTGTGGAACCCATCCCCATAAAGGACAGCACAATGACACGGGCATCGTAGAGGTGTTTGATCTTTTTGATCGTGGTGTAGGCAGCAGCAGCCAAAAAACCACCCATCAATCCCAAAAAGTGCTCATAACTAAAGGCCATACCTAAGGGTTTGGTGATCAAAGCTACACCCAGAAAACCGATACCAATAGCTAACAAACCTTTATTACTGAGTCTCTCTTTGAGTAGAAAAAAGGCAAGTATGGTGACAAATAGGGGAGAGGTCTTGTTTAGGGTGATTGCGACGCCCAATGGAATGGTGGTGATGGTGTAGAAAAAGAGGATCATAGCTGAAAACCCTAATAGCCCTCGTAAAAGCAACATATGGATCTGGCCACCCGGCAGTTTGGTTGGGGTATGTCTGAGCATGACCAATATAAAAAGAACCCCTAAAAGATTTCGATAAAAAACGATCTCAAGTGCAGAGATGTCATCACTGAGTACCTTGGCAATAGCACCGTTAAGTGCAGAGATAAGGGCACTCACCAACATAAAAAGAACGCCGCGATCTACTTTACTTAACATGTTCAGCCTCAAGTTTTTTTGACATTGTAGCGGGTTTGTTTGTATTTGAATTTAGAAAATAGATGTAAGACTATGGTGCTTTGCCAGAGACACCATAGGGATAGATTATGACAAAAGTTCTTGTTGTTGCAATAGTTTGTTTTGAAAGACAGTATGTCCTAGAACCAAGACATTAAAGACCGGTGTAAACAAGACGGCAAAAGGGACCATTGATAGTAGGTAAAGTAACAAGGTATTGATACGTACTTGGTTTCCTTTAAAAAACATCATTTTTTTGAACTCCTCTTTACTCATAGCAGCGCCCCCGACATCCATGAGGTAAAATTTATGAAAGAGGTAATAAAAAGGGAGGTTTATAGCTACGATGTTCACAAAAGGGATAAAGTAGAGAGGAATAAGCACTATGAGTAAAAAAAATGTGATCATGACATATTTAAGAGAGTGAAACATACTCCCCAGTATGTTGCCATGACTCTCAAGCGTCAAGGAACTATAGTGGCGTTTATGTAACTCTTTCATAATGGAAGGGGTTAAAAAACCGATGACTACGATGGCAGTGATCATAGCCAAAACAAACATCAACATTGCGAGCAAAAAAAGTGAAAAGGTCGCAACAATCCATGAAGCAACACTATTGTTGAAAATGAAGTCTAAAAAGGCACTGTCACCATCATAGAGGATACGGGTATTTTCTGTGGTTTTTGTACCATCTTGAAAAGAGGTCTTGGTAGTTTCTATTTGAATAGTTGATGAGTTTTCACTGTCCATCAGCACATGATACAGCGGTGAGAGAAAGATCATAAACAACATCAGTGTCACTATAAAAGGGGCAAACGAGAACGCCAACATTTTTTTAGTGAAATAGTCACGAACACTTAGACTCCAGATGTTTGGATTCACATGTTCTCCTTGATGAGCTTGAGGACTTTTTTAATGCCATCTGCATCGACTTCACC
This sequence comes from Helicobacteraceae bacterium, assembly GCA_027081565.1. Lineage (GTDB taxonomy): Bacteria > Campylobacterota > Campylobacteria > Campylobacterales > Sulfurimonadaceae > Sulfonitrofixus. Next base: position 1,677 of record JALWKG010000104.1, on the reverse strand, counting down.
CTCTTGAATAAAAAGGATCTTTCCTGTTTTGTCCAGTAGTATGATGTCATTGTTATCATCTGCTATATTCCAGCCTTTAACGATATATTTGTTCATATCTTTAACATAGGTGGTGTGTGGGAACTTCTCTTGTTTACCTTCTAACACAGATTGTATAGCGAAGTTGGGCTTCCAGGTCGCTGCCATGTTGATGATGGCTACTGAGGCAAATTTGGAGCGGTCTGGTTCACTGGCCTTGACCGCATCACTGAGTGCCTCATTAAGATCACTTTCGTCGGGATCAACATAAAAAACAAGATGAACCTTGCCCTGGAGTTCTGAACTCTCCCATTTACCGCCAGCCACGCGGCCACCCTTGTCATCATCTAGTGTAATACCGGGGAGTTTTGAGCCAAGTTCTGCGGCGCTAAGAGTAAGTGAGAGAAGAAAAGGAAGCAGTAAAAGCTTTTTCATAAGTGTCCTTGTAAAATAATATTGATAATATCAAAAAAAAGAAAATAGAGACCATAGTGTTTTAAAAGTCTCCTTTAGATGACAGGAAAACACCACCCTTCACCTTCTGCCTCTTTTAGTATTGGTATGGTGTCGCCGTTTAAGATCTTGGCCCCACCATAGACACAGAGCAGGGCATCGATGAGGTGTTCGTCCATCATCTCTGTATGGCCAAGTCGTTGCAGTGTTGTTTGAGGATCTTTTTTATAGTTTTCCAGTGAGAGGTGCTGTGCGATCTGTTTGGGATAGACTTCGAAAATGGGAACACTCTTGTCTTTGATGATGATGTGGGGAAATCTATACTGAAAATGGTGTAGCAGTGCAATGGCACGGGCAGTCAGTCTACCGATGCGGTCACCAGCCGGTGGCATGGGACGCAGACCGAAGGTCTTGAAGAGAAAATAGTCGGTATAGCGAAAGAGGTAGGGGTTGATGATCTCACCTGTCCCTTCTCTTGGTATGTTTTTGGTCTCGGGGTGTAGTAAAGGATGGGGAAGGCTTAGTGGTGCATCTATAGCGATAGCATCTACAGTATATTTTTCAAATACATCGATGATAAAATTTTGACAGGCGTTATGGTCTTTGTGTTTTGGCTCTTTGAACGCTTCTATGACATTTATCTGTTTACCATCTGTCTCGGCATAGATATAGGCGCTGTTGCCACTCATGCATCCGCCGAGATCGATACCAAGGATTTTAGAGGATTTTTTCATAACTTAAGTGTATAATAATGAAGATTAAGATTGAGGAGCTTCTCTAATGCGATCTTATAAGTTTTTAGTGTCAGGCAGAGTGCAGGGTGTCTATTATCGTGCCAATGTCGCAAAAAATGCCAAAAAAGCGGGCTTTAGTGGTTATGTGAAAAATCTTGAGGATGGTCGCGTCGAGGCCTGTGTCACCTGTGAACCTTCAGAACTCGAAGCTTTTAAAACCATTTTGAAAAAAGGCTCACCTATCAGCAAGGTGACTTCACTTGAAGAGTACCCTTGTTCGGAGTACTTTAGTGGACCTTTTTCAGTTCAAAAATAAAGTGTAGTACATCATATTAGAGATTTAATTTAGTGTGAGAGTCCTTTACCTGCGATCATACCACTTGCCCACGCAAAGTTAAAGTTATAGCCACCGCGTCTACCAACAATATCCAAGACTTCACCTGCGAAGTAGAGATCTTTCACAAGTTTTGAC
>JALWKG010000103.1 GCA_027081565.1 Helicobacteraceae bacterium | reverse complement strand
ATGGCCCATATGTTGGCTCAAAATGGTATTAACACAAACTTTGCACCCAGTGTAGACCTTCTCTTTACGTACAACCCTATCATTGCTGGTAAAAAACGCTCTTTTTCAAGTGATCCTAAAGTCGTGAGTACCTATGCTTCGATCTTTGTTCAAGAACATCGTAAAAACCATGTCGTCACTGTAATCAAACATTTTCCTGGTCATGGCTCTTCCAAATCGGACTCTCATAAGGGTTTTACAGATGTGACCAAGACCTGGACACCTAAAGAGTTGGAACCTTTTCAAAACATGATAGAGTCACAAAATGTAGACATGATCATGACAGCACACATCTTTAACAAAAACCTTGATGCCAAGTATCCTGCTACACTCTCATACAAGGTAAATACCGAGTTGTTACGAAAACAGATGCATTATGAGGGTGTGATCATTACTGATGACCTTCAAATGGCGGCTATTTATAAACACTATTCCCTTACAGAGACCATTACCTTGGCCATAAACTCAGGTGTAGACCTCTTGCTTTTTGCTAACCAGTTGGCAGAGCCATTGCAACTTGAGACTGTTGTAGCGGTGGTTAAAAAACAGATCGAAGCAGGAAAGATCTCTAAAAAACGTATTTTGGATTCGTATGCACGTGTTCAGAAGTTAAAAGAGAGACTTTAGTACTCCGGTATTAGTTTTGACACAAATTTCTTAGCGATTTTTTGCGCCAGTATCTGCTTGGCTTCCAGTGCAGAAGGGATCTTGTTGTGATCATCGGCGCAGTGGTGCCAGGTTTGGTCTTGTTTGAACTGCTTGGTATAGATGCGTTTTTTTTGTCTGACTTTAAGTAGGTTCAGTGTTGCCACAAAATGCTGTTGTCGCTGTTTACACATAACCTTTATACTCCAGCATTTACCCTCTTTACAACGTGTTCTATCTTCAAAGGTCACTTTTTCAGTGCTATTGGTCTCCTCAACACTTCCAAAGAGAACAGCGTCACTTTTAGTTTTATGGGTCACCTTGAGCAGGCTTTTATAAGTAAAAAACTCTTTTGGTGTGAGTTGTGTCTGCTCTATAGCCTTGGAAGTCGCTTTTAAGGTCACGACATTAAAAAGAGGTGTTCCTTCTCGTGCGGCTTCAGAGAGGGTCTCTCTCATAATCCCTGTGATGTTGGTATGGTCTTGATAAAAAGGATAGACCAATATAGTCTTGACATCGCTCATAGCAATCTCGGCTGCTTTTTTAGGTACCTTGGGCTGATCTTGAAGACAAGCGGTAAAAAAGAACATGACAGTTAGCAGTGTGACTGTTTTTATCAAGATCATAGTGTCTCCTTGTTTGATTGAGAGAAGCTTAACATAAGCCAACTAAAGCATGTACAAACTAAGCTATAATTCGGTTATAAAATAGAATAGGAGTCTCATGTCTATTACCTCACCTTCATTTGACGACTTGGTTGAGAAAGTCACGGCTAACGTCACTACATTGCTTAAAGAAGCTTTTACCTACAGTGAAAATGAAAAGGCCGTGATCGTCTACGACAAACGTTCTCTGCTTTCAAGAGTCTTGAGTGCAGGCTATCAAAAAAGCCTGCCCAATGCACAGGTCATAGATTTTGATGAGACACCTCCTGAGGAGATCTTACGTGTCTTAAATGCACTTAATCCTCTAGACCTAACGGTACTTATACAGTCCACTAGTTTTCGTCTTGATGCTTTTCGTATTAGAGTGGAACTGTTCAAACGCAAGATCAAAGTAATAGAACATCCCCACCTAAGTCGTATGTCTGATGATCAAGCAGAAGCATACGTTGATGCCTTGCATTATGACGCTGACTATACACGAGGTGTAGGACGGGCACTCAAAGAGAAAATAGACCATGCTGACTCTGGTGTTGTGGTCAGTGGTGGTGAGACTTTGACGTATGGTTGCGCTTTTGAGTCGGCTAAGTTAAACATTGGTGACTACTCAGAGATGCCTAATGTTGGTGGGCAGTTTCCTATTGGTGAAGTTTTTACTGAAGCGATAGATCTGAAAGCACTAAATGGTCGTTTAAAGATCATCAGCTTTGGAGACATAGACTACAAGGTAAATGTGCCACCAAAACCAATGACACTAGTCATAAAAGAGGGGCAGGTCATAGCCTGTGAAGATGCTACACCTGCTTTTGAAGTGATCCTCTCCAACATTAGAAGAGATGAGGGTGTGATATGGGTGAGAGAGTTAGGTTTTGGTCTGAACCGTGCACTGAGTAAAACCCGAATCCTCAATGACACCGGAAGCTACGAACGTATGTGTGGTGTCCATGTCTCTTTAGGTGCCAAACACGGTATGTATGGAAAACCCGGTTTCAAACGCAGAGACGGTATGTACCATGTTGATGTCTTTGCAGACACTGAGAGGGTAACTCTTGGAGATGTGTGTGTCTTCAAAGATGGGGCGTGGAGCGTTTAACAACAGATATATACTGATGGATAATAAGGATAAAGATGAAAATACGAGTTTACTACGAAAACTCGTTTTTACTATAATGTAGAGAAAATCCCCTTAAATAGGGGAGTCTTGTTTATGTCAGTTCTCTAAAAACAGCACTTTAAGTGAAAGAATAGACACGATTTTGGTCACGGTTTATTAGCTTCTTCCTCTTTACAACCTATACCTTTTCTTCCAGTTTATAACTATTTTTCTAATTTATGCTATAAATATAATAGTTTTTCAAATAAAATAACAATTTTTCAAGGAGACTTGATCTTGAAACATCAACCTGCTGGGTATGAAGCCCTTATAAAACGCTATGATCTGGACGTGATACCCCATTGGCATCGCTCTTTTGTCGCACTACAAAAACAGACACACCATTTAGAGAAAGAACCCGATGGCACTGTGTATGAGATCTATCCTGCAAAGTATAAAACGGGAGATAGTGTCGGCGAACAACTGGAGTTTGCTTTAAAGTACGATGGTGTTAATCTGGGGATACTGGCAAAAGTGTTTCAGAGATCTGACACAGAGGAGTTACTGAACTACCTTCGTTCCAAACCGACAGGCAAGTATGCCCGTCGCATCTGGTTTTTTTATGAGTATATTACAGGTGAAATGCTTCCGCTAGAAGATATGAAACAGGGTAATTATGTTGATCTTCTTGAAGATGAGGATTATTACACTGTTAGTAAAGGAGATGCTGTTAAGAGGCAGCGTATTCGTAACAATCTCTTAGGTACTGAAACGTTTTCGCCTATAGTGCGCAAGACTGAACTTCTAAAAAAGATGGAAGCAGAAAACCTGACACAATCATGTGAGAAATTACTTTCTGATTACCCACAGGACCTCCTTAAAAGAGCACTCTCTTACCTCTATACCAAAGAGACAAAATCTTCTTTTGCGATTGAACACGAAGCGCCAAGTTCTACGAGGACAGAACGGTTTATTGCACTACTGCAAGAGGCAGAAAAAGAGGAGTTCTGTACTAAAGAACGGCTTATTGAACTCCAAAACCGTATTGTTGATCCCCGCTTTGCAGATGAGGATTATCGAGTTAGTCAAAACTATGTGGGTGAGTCTATGGGGTTTGGTCGCGAAAAAATACACTATATCTCACCAAAACCAGAAGATATAGAAGCTTTTATGGACGGATTGGTCGCTACGCATCAGCGTATGCACAAAGGCGATGTACATCCTGTCGTTCATGCGGCGATCATAGCTTACGGCTTTGTATTTCTACATCCATTCGAAGATGGTAATGGCCGTATTCACCGTTTCTTGATTCATAATATTTTGGCAAGAAAAGGGTTTACTCCTGCGGGCATCATGTTTCCTGTTTCTGCTGCGATGTTAAAAGAGCCTGCTGTATATGATGGGTCACTGGAAGAATTCTCTTCAAAAATCGTTCCTATGGTTGAGTATGACTTGGATGAAGATGGTAAGATGCTGGTACATAACGATACAAGAGATTGGTATCGTTTTATAGATATGACGCATCAAGTGGAGGCACTTTACGGATTTATCGTACAGACTATAGAAAAAGAGCTTCCACAAGAGTTGGTTTTTATAGCTGGCTATGATGTTGCTAAAAAAGCGATTAGAGAGATCGTAGATATGCCAGACCGTCTTATTGATCTTTACATACGTTTTGCACTTCAGAACCAAGGCAAACTTTCAAAAAACAAAAGAGAAAAATATTTTGATCGATTGAGCGATAAAGAGTTAGAGCAGATAGAAAAGAGCATTGCAGAGGCATTTTCAGTATGATATGTTTCTTTGGAATGTATAATTGTATTTCTGAGTAACTACATAAATCTAACAGTTTTTCTAGATTTATAATGATTTTTCTAAGATTGTTACTATGAATTTCTATTTGTAAACTCATCAGGTAAGCAGTTCTATTCGCATGATATTATTGCTTTACGATTCAGAAAGCTATTGAAAGAGTGTTCAATTCCCCATAGACCGTTGTACACATTGCGCCATACGTTTGCATCAACACTCATTGCTAAAGGTGTTGATATGGTTTGGGTCAGTAAAATGTTAGGACACAAAAATCTATCTATAACTTTGAAGGTCTACGCTAAGTTTATTAAAAAAGAAGATGACGAACGTCTTAAGAATATTGAAAATGGGCACGATCAAAACTAACGAAGCTAATACAAATAGTAAATAGGGGATACAAAGATGAAAATACGAGTCTACTACGAAGATACCGATGTTGGTGGAGTGGTGTATCACTCCAACTACTTAAACTTTTGTGAGCGTGCGCGTAGTGAGATGTTTTTTTCCAAAGGGAAAAATCCTATTTTGGAGAGTGGGCACTTTGTAGCTTCTTCTTTGGAAGCTAACTATGTCAAACCTGCTTTTTTTGCGGATGTTTTGGAAGTTAAGACGGAGTTGGTCAGTTTAAAGTTTGCCTCTTTTACTCTGAAGCAGATCATCTACAGAGAAGATGAAAAGATCTTTGAGATGAAGATCAAGTTGGCGTACTTGAACCATGATGGTACCATCGGACGGTTTGATGATGAGACTAGAGAGATGTTAAAGCAGTTACTCTCTTAGGAACAATTATTTTTGTGCCGTTTCGAAGTGCGTGTTGACGGCTTGCATAAGATGGACTGGGTAGTGTATCTGATTGTCTTGCATAGGCAAGTCGTAGTGACGTTCTTTACCGCTTATTAGATGATAGATATAGTCTGCACCAACCGTTGTGGCGTAGTTGATCCAGTCGTAATTGATGTCGTTTCCTAAGACACTGTTGGCTTGGATGACATCATCATCTTGTATAGTGATGGAGTTGGCGATGTAGAGAGCCTCTCTATTGCGTTTTTGGGTCATGGAAAGCAGTAGTGGGTTATAGGTAACCTGTGTTGAGAGTACATTTGTGATGTTGACATCATATACGGAGAGTTGAGAAAGAACCATAGTGCTCTTGATGATCGGAGTGTTTAAAAAGAGTGTACCTGAGGCGATCTTTTGGTTGTTTTCAAAGTAGCTGCGCAGATTGCTTCTTTTTCTGTCAATGCCATATGTCAAAACGGCACTTTTTTGTGAATCTTCTTTGTGCATCTGTTTGTAACGCTCTTTGGTCAGTTGCATCAGCTTTTTACCCCGAGTCGAAGTACCATACATTATGACAAGGGGTGCTTTTACTTTAGGCATTAGTGCATCGATCTGTTGGGTATAGTCTATGGCGCCACAGTAGATGTTAGGATTGTCGGTTTGCAGATCACTCATATGGATCGTTGGTAGATAGATAAAGAGTTCTGCTTCGGTTTGTGCGATGTTCTTCGCTCCCTCCAATGTCAAGGGTGCTATGACATAATGAAAACCATCTGCTTCGATCTGCTCTAAGGTCTCTTCAAGTACCTTTTTAGAAACCTCTTGTACTGTATAAGTCTTAAGTATAAAGGGATGATCTCTACTAATC
>JALWKG010000102.1 GCA_027081565.1 Helicobacteraceae bacterium | reverse complement strand
AAGCAGGCTGTTTTCAAAGAGTTTATAGTCTCTCTGCTTAACGGTCTGATCTTTGCCGTGTTAATGGGTATTGTTGCCTATGTCTGGTTTGATATACCAAAGTTAGGCTTGGTCATCGGTATGGCTATGGTGATAAATCTAATGATCGCAGGAGCCTTTGGCGCATTGATACCATTGATGCTCAAGCGGATGAATATCGATCCTGCAGTAGGCTCTACAGTGATCTTAACAACGGCAACCGATGTCTTTGGATTTCTAAGCTTTTTAGGACTTGCTTCACTGATCTTGGTTTAGAAACATCTTCTTCTCTTCAATCTTTTTGCTTTACAACCGTGTTCAAAGACACGGACAGAACTTATGCCTTAAGCGTATCATAGTGATAGGAGAGGTGTCCTAAGCAGATACGTTATAATTCAGACATGTATAAAATAGAAAATATTAGACTGGAATCCTGTCCAAGTTCGGACTTTGTCAAATTAGAGCGGATGTATTACGAACAAGATGGTCAAGAAAAGTCATGGGACTTGGCTCAGGTACATGACAGTGTGGCTGTTTTGATCTACCACAGAGAAAAAGATGCTTTTGTCTTGGTAAAACAGTTTAGACCTCCTGTCTATCTCAAAAATAGTGATGGATTTACTTATGAGCTCTGTGCAGGTATTGTAGATAAGGATCTTACCTTGGTGCAGATCGCTCAAGAAGAGATCGAAGAGGAGACCGGTTACCGGGTTGACAGTTCTAAAATAGAGAAGATCACCTCTTTTTATACCGCAGTTGGGTTTGCCGGTGCGAGACAGGAGCTTTATTATGTTGAGGTGACTGAAGCTGAGAAAGTGAGTGAAGGCGGTGGTGTTGAGGTAGAGGCCATCGAGGTGGTTTATCTACCGTCTTCTGAGGCAGAGGGTTTTGTGTTTGATGAAAACATCGTCAAAACACCGGGGATTATGTTTGCACTGAGTTGGTGGCGGGAGAAGTTTAGGAGATAAGAGCTTGTGAGGGATTGTAATATATTCTGCGTCAAAACCCCCAATTGTATCCCCCAACACATACCGATAACGATTGCTATTCCCACCTAAAACCCCAAATGGTATTTTTATCAAAGGGTTAGAGTCATGGACAATAGTGCCAAAACTATTACAAGTTATGCTCTTTAAAACATTACCATTACGGTCTATAATGACCCTTGGAAATCGTTCCTGCGGTTAAATGGCCACTTTTCGAACATAGGAACAAAATGGTTGTCTTTTGTATGGTGAGAAATGATCTGTATTGATAGATCGTGCTCTAGAATAAATAGAGTATTGGTTTAATATGATATACTTATATATATTAAATTAGTATATTGGAATAAACTAATGAGAAAACTACTCGAAAATGCAACACGACTCTCTTTTTTAAAACAGAATTATGATCTCCCAGTATATAAGCGATTTTTGTATAACGAAGTGAAAGCATCAAAAGCCAAGATCATTGGTCTTTATGGGGCAAGGGGCGTTGGAAAAACAACATTGATGTTACAACTCTTAAAAGAGAGACAGTTTTCTGCTGATGAAGCGCTTTATATATCCTGTGATCATCCGATGTTTAGTGAGGTCTCACTTTTCGATTTTGTGGATGAATTTTCAAAGAGAGGTGGCAAGTATATTGTCATTGATGAAGTTCATGAGGCAAAAGAGTTTCAAGCGCATCTAAAATCAGTTTATGATTTTCTGGATGTTGAAGTGCTTTTCTCCGGTTCATCTGCTATAGCCATCAGCAATCCTGACTTTGTTCGACGGTACTCGATGTACCGTCTACCTGCCTTTTCTCTTAGGGAGTACTTGGAGTTGACGCAAGACGTTGTTCTTGAAACTTATACGTTAGATGAACTTCTAAACAGTCATGAGACTATTGTCTCAGAGATATTTTCGAGATTAAAAGAGAAAAAAATACTGAAGTATTATCAAGACTATAGCAGTGCGGGTGCATACCCCTTTTACTTTGAAGATCCTGACAAATATGTAGAGCGTTTAGGCGACATGATCAACACAGCTCTTCACACAGACTTAGCGACTATCTTTAAGATACCTGCAGACAAGATAGATACCTTGAAAAAGCTGTTGTTGACGATCTGTGTCTCAAAACCCTTAGAACTCTCCATCGATAAACTGGCATCGACTTCAGGGATCACGAAAGTCACACTGTATAAATATATAGATTATCTTTCACGTGCAGAATTGATCCGTCATATCTCCCATGAAGCAAAACGCTTTAAGTCCATGCGCAAGCCAGACAAACTCTATTTGGCTAATACGAACCTGTTTAATGCTTTATGTATCAACAGTGATATTGGCACAAGAAGAGAGACCTACTTTGCAGCGATGACGAGTTATAAACACTCTCTCTATTATGTTGATAAAGGGGACTTTTTACTGGATGAAAAAATCACAATAGAAGTTGGCGGAGAGCATAAAGGCTTTAAGCAGATCAAAGATATTCCAGACTCTTATGTAGTAGCCGATGACATTGAGATCGGATCGGGCCATAAGGTTCCTCTATGGTTGTTTGGATTTTTGTACTAGGTCTGATAAATGAACATAAATGAGTTACAAATATTACCGTTAGGCAGAGTGACCTCTTTACGTTCGCCAGGTGAACCATAGTTATAGGTGGTGGTGCCTTCCGAGGTTGTTTTACTCTTAATGTACCCATCTTCATCATAAGCATAACGTTCAGGTCCAAACTGCTCTAGTGAGTCATCGAGGTCATAGTAAGCTCTGTAGCTATCAATACCTCTCAGAGAGTTAGACATGGCTAGACGGTTACCGTTGGCATCGTACTCGTACGTCTCAACAACAACACCGTCTTGTGTTATTCTGTCAAACTAAAAATGAATTAATGATGAACACATCTGACATAGCATATTTTATCTTTACGTGTTTTCCACACTATCCCTCCATTAAAGTCGATAGAGTACGCTCTGTTATTATCGTTTAATACATTTGAAGAAGTCCAAAAGAATAGACCTGGATCATCCTTGAAATATCGTTTAATTTTATAAGAACTTTCTAACTCGCTAAGAGATGGCAGACTCCAATCTATAAGATCTTTAATTTGTAATGACTCACAATAACTCTGTGCTTCTTTCCAGTTCAATTTTTTATTTCGTTTTTTGTCTTTATAAATTTGGTTTTGCCATACTAGGCCTGTCGTATTATCTATATAAATATCTGGTTCTTGTAACTTTTTGTACTTGATTTTGCTATTTTGATAATATCCATTAGTCATTAAAATGATTAGGAATAATAAACACAGAACCCATTTTGTCTTCTCTTTCATCAATATACCCTGATTGTATAACAAATTTTAATTTCAGCATATCCACCAATACCACGTGAAGGTAGTCCACCAAAATCCGTAGTCGTGGATGCAGAGGTATTACCAACTTGGGTGTCTGCACTAACACCATTAGAAGCATAAGAAGCTCCTGCCCCCACGCCTATGCTGGGCCCACTCATATCATTTAAATCATTATCTACTGAACAAAATCCAGCATTCCTTCCAATATTCCCACCTAATCCAAGGCCAAGTCCGATACATATTTGTACAAAACCACCTCGTTCATTTCCGTTTTCACCAAAGGCTTCCGCATGATAAGCATCTGCACTAAAACCACCCAATCCAACGTGAACATCAGCTCCTACTCCAGAAGTAAATCCATCCATTTGCAATCCATTTGAATCCACAAAATTAACCGGATCCCCCAACACATACCCATAAAGATTCGTATCCCCACCATTAAACCCTATAGGGTCTTTAGCCGTCCATTTACCAGTGCTTGCGTCATAGTCTCTATAACCAAACCGTGTCAGTTTGGTGTCAGAGTCATACAACCCGCCTGCAAAGCCAAATGGAATTTTGAATGTCGGATTACTGTCTGCAACAATAGTACCAAAACTATCATAAGTCAGAGTTTTAAGAATATTACCGCTTTCATCAGTAACCGCTCTTGGACTGCCTATTTGATTGTAACTGATGTAGAAGCGATCTCCACTGTTGTCAGTAAAACTAAGCGGCATCCTACCATCAGCATACTCAAAACGCTGCAAGAGCTTATCATCTTTGTCATACACAGCCAACAGTGTCGTAAGGTTCAACTAGAGGTACTTCTTCGCATTATATAGCATCTAGAATGCTTTTTTAGCGCGGTATTTTCAATTCTACAAGTCGCTCATTATAGAAGTTGCGCAGTCGTTGTGAAAAATCAATCTTCTTGGTTCGTGACATACTATACTTTAATTTAATCGTTTTCTCAATCCCCTCAACTGCCTTAATATATTTCGGAAACTCACTTTTAAATTTATTGCGTATCCACTCTGCTCTTTTTTCAAATACTGGAATCGGGATTTCAAGTCTTTCTGCAAGTCCATGAAAGTCACGCTCCTTACGATTTTTATAATTACCGTTAAGTGAGAGTCCTAACTCTTGGGATTTTCCGTTGTAGACTCCTACTGAAATGATGTCATACAGTGGACTGAGCTGATAAAGCGACTTGGCTGTAGTACCAACATTGATTACTGAAATATTTTTTACATGTAAATCAGTATGCTTGAGTACGTACGAAAAATAGTAAAAGCTCAAAAAATCTTCTCTGGCAGATTTATCTAGAGCACTGTTTATATTTGCTGCGATTGCATCGAATAGCTTTTCTGAAGTTGGTATATATTTGTTATCACTGGTATAGCCCATAATCTGGCCAAAATCGCGTTGCTGGTATTTCCAGTTTCTGAAACGGTCGTATCTCTTGGTGATATAATGAAAATCTTTACGCTTCTCATCCCATATCACTCCAGTGTAAGGGACATCAAAACCAAGCTCATTTTTTGCAAAAGTCATAAAGAGGTGTTCATTGAGTGCTACATATGGATAATAATCACGTTCTTTGGGCTGAGCAGGCTTACGCCTTTTAAAATAGGTACTCCAGTCTAGATTGACCGGTTTTAGTAAATAATCTGGATTTTTGATCGCGCGAATAATCTTGTTGTCTTCAAATGTCACATCGACCTTATTCTGATAGCCTGAAAGACCTGAGTAGTTACTATCATTGCTATCGAGTACTTCATCAGAGATATCAATCAGTGTATCCATGAGGTTGGGAAACTGATTGGCACCAAGAATTTCTTTTTTTACAATATTGTAGTTTGGTCGCCTTGAATAGTCTATATCAAAAGCTTCATATTGCTCTGGTGTAAAGAAATCATAGGCACCATGATGATTTGTTACATGCGCCAAGATATCGGCAGGCTCGGAATATTTTTGCAGCAGTACCTCACGACGCTGGTTCTCAGGAAGAAGGTTCTCAAATTCAGGATAGAGATCGGCTGAAACATTCTCAGAGCCTTTATCTAGACCTGGAAGCGGTTTACCTTTGTATTTTTTATCATAGATAAAGCGATGCTGCCCGTTTCCATAAAGGAGAGTACCCACCTTGTGACCCTCCAATATGACAAATATCTCTTTGGGCTTATCGTCATCTTCGATGAGTTCGTAATAACGCTCGCTAGTCTCACCTACTACTCTGATCAGCCCTTCTTTTTCAAGCTTTTTGATATTGTCACGAACAGTACGCTCAGCAATACCGCTAAATTCTACAAGCTCTTTGGGTTTAATTTGGCCATAATTTTTTAAGATCTGGAGTATTTTCTCTCTTTTAGTCACTGTACTTTTCCTCTTCGGCATACTTCGGCAAATTTTATCTATTTTAAGTAAAACTTCAGAAGTATATCACACTTCGGCAATCTTCGGCAAGTTTTTATATATTTTAAGTTGTATATAAAAAAGTTTATTTATTTCATTACGTTTAAAATGAGAGGTTGTTTTACTCTTAATGTACCCATCTTCATCATAAGCATAACGTTCAGGTCCAAACTGCTCTAGTGAGTCATCGAGGTCATAGTAGGCTCTGTAGC
>JALWKG010000101.1 GCA_027081565.1 Helicobacteraceae bacterium | reverse complement strand
TAGGGTATCAATAAGTATTACACTATAAACAAATATAATGAAAATAAGAAAATATTTATTTTTTATTTTCATTTATTTTCCAATAGCTTTTAAACATTGTAAATATGTTATTCGTTGTTCCTTATTGTAAGTATAACTCATATATTGATATGTCATCTGATGATATACATGCATTTTCAGGAAGATGTTCTATAAGATAATCATACATGTGACTGAGTTCAATACACATTTTTTGCATTTCTAATTTATCCTTGCCATTGATCATGTCGTCTAGTTCTTCGTATGTGTACTTAACCATCGGAAACAACGGAAGTAATAGTTTTAATGGAACTAGTCCACTAGGATCCACAAACCCAACCGGATCCCCCAACACATACCCATAAAGATTCGTATCCCCACCATCAAACCCTATAGGGTCTTTAGCTGTCCACTTGCCTGTGCTTGCATCATAATCTCTATAACCAAACCGTGTCAGCTTGGTGTCAGCGTTATACAACCCGCCTGCAAATCCAAATGGTATTTTGAATGTCGGATTACTGTCTGCAATGATAGTACCAAAACTATCATAAGTTAGGGTTTTAAGAATATTACCATTTCTAAATAGGGGGTGGTGTAGTAGTGAGTTGTCAGCAGACCCTCGTTTTCTTATTTTCTTGACTTAAGGGTCAGATACTCCCCGTAGATTGACATATCTGTTCTACAACACTACTTGCTACATCAGGTAGTTGAGAAGTGATAGAAATTTTGTACATACTATTTTCTAATAAGATATTATATTCTAAACAATCATCACAACAATTACATTTAGGTTTCTTAATAATACAGTTTCCAATTTTAGAATCGTAGTTTTCATATTCTTTTGAGATTAACGAATATAATTTTTTATCATACTTTCCAACTTTGCGTATTGAGATTACTATAGGATTATTTCGTATATCTTGATACACAACTGAAATACCTTGAAAATCTTTTTTTGGTAACGTTATGTTTTTTTCACAATTAAAATCAAAACCACATCCTAAATCAATAGGGACCATAAAATGTTTTGTCGAGCTTGTTAGACGAAATAAACTCGGCTTTTTAATAAGAATTTTATCAACACTGATTGTACTCGCGTCAAATACACCTAATCTGTTAGCTGCTACGCCTAGAACAGTAATCATAAGTATCATTAGAGGTATATATTTTCTCATGTTTAATGTACTGCCCAGTCTACACCAGTATACTGACAGGTATCACTCCATTCTGAAATTGCATTTGTACAATATACTGATTTTGTATCTGTGTCACAACTACCTTCTTTAGTATTTTCATTATCACACCAATAACGGATATTGGCATAACCTTCCTGACAGATTTTAGTTAGAGAAGAACCTGAATATGCTTTATAATAAGCATCTACTTTTCTGTTTGTCTTTTTACCCATAGAAAAAAAGTCTAACCATCCTTTCGTGCTTTGCAATCCACTAGGATCCACAAACCCAACCGGATCTCCAAGCACATACCCATAAAGGTTACTGTCCCCACCATCAAACCCAATAGGGTCTTTAGCCGTCCACTGACCAGTGCTTGCGTCATAATCACGATAACCAAACCGTGTCAGCTTGGTGTCAGCGTCATACAACCCGCCTGAAAACTAAATGGTACTTTAAAGCTTGTGTTACTCTCAGAAAGAATATTGCCAAATGTGTCATATGCGATCTGTTTGACTATTGTACCATCTTCTTGAGTGACTACTCTGAGTGTTCCTGCCTGATCATAGTGAAGGTAGTACTTCTGTCCGTTTTAGTCATGATGATCGGCATTCTTTGCTCAGCATATTCAAATTCAGATGAAACTCTGCGCAATATCTACTCTTGGTCGTCTTGGTATACGATCCCTCTCTACTCAACTACATTTTTTACTATAGTAAAAGTGAACTTTCATCATCAGAACATTTTGCGGTTGATACCCTTAATACTCTTCAGTTGTAAAATGATATTCTGTCTTCTCCCATGAAGTTTCAGGAAATTCCAGGTGCTTTACAATCCTTTTTTTAATAAACATATTTTCAAATATAAGAACCGCTTTATATGAAGTAGAAGCATCTCCTCCACATATTTCAATATGAAAACAACCATTTATTTTTGTATTTTTAATTTTAATTGTCTGCGGATTTCCTAGATCAATAAAAGCGGATATAGGGATATAAAGTGTTTCTTGCTTATAAACTATTTTAAGATCTTTTATAAAATATTTAGGAAGTTTTAACTCTTCACCCCAACCATTCCATTTGGTATTATTCTTAAATATCATTGTATCTTGAGTTATTCCAAGATAGCACGTAGCACTTATATTGTTATCTATGGTATTTAGAGTCGGTGTTTCTGCATGTATTGACGACAAAAAGACAAACATGTAAAAAAAATATATTGATTTTTTCATTATGGTACAACCTCTACAACTTCTCCACTTGGGATATTTGTTCTATTTGGTGGCAAAATAATACACCCTTGAGATGCATCATTATTACTATTGTTTCCATGCACCCTAAAAGTATCACACTGCCGATCTGTTTCAAAACATGTGTTACCTTCTAAAGGCATTAATGGAATTGTGTTTGGACCAGTATGTGTACTATTATAAGGGTCGCCCCAACTCCATTCTCCCCGCGGAATAGGCCCTATATTTTGTTGACCTTGAACGGCTGGGTTATTTCTGCCTACAGCAGTTCCAGAATAACCGCTCTCGTCATAGTATATTTGACCTGTCCTATTATCTGTACATGTCATCCTGCCCGAACTTTGAGAATATGTACATCGTAGACCATCAATATCCACAAACCCAACCGGATCCCCCAACACATACCCATAAAGATTACTATCCCCACCATCAAACCCAATAGGGTCTTTAGCAGTCCATTTACCAGTGCTTGCGTCATAGTCTCTATAACCAAACCGTGTCAGTTTGGTGTCAGAGTCATACAACCCGCCCGCAAAACCAAATGGAATTTTGAATGTCGGATTACTGTCTGCAATGATAGTACCAAAACTATCATAAGTCAGAGTTTTAAGAATATTACCATTGCGATCTGTAATGGCTCTTGGTGAACCAATCTGATTGTAACTGATGTAGAAGCGATCTCCACTGTTGTCAGTAAAACTAAGCGGCATCCTCCCATCAGCATACTCAAAACGCTGCAGCAGTTTATCATCTTTGTCATACACAGCCAACAGTGTCGTCAGGTTCAACCAAAGGTACTTCTCTACTACTTGATTGTTTTTGAGTTTAGCGACTCTCTGGTTATTGGCGTTGTGTGTGGCTATAGTTTGTACTCATCTTTTGTATACAAATTAAGTCTTAGCTGTCTTTTGTCTAAATAACGTAGTGCAAAAAAAATTAAGAGAAATAAGAGATACTTTTAAACATGAAAGTATAAGAAAATATAATTAAAAAGCATACATATAATTTTGCATTAAAGACTTCAATATATCGGTGAATCATTATTGGTAGACTAAGAGTATAAGAAGCAAGAGCAAACCACAACATAACATTAATATCAACATGCCAAAGTAAATATATTAAAACTAATTGTATCAAAGAGTAAGCTGCATATTGCTTTTTACTTACTTTCTTTGTAAAGGGATATACACTGATTATAACGGACAAGATTTTATTACACATACATCAACTCCTGCATATATACCAGCGCCGATACCTGGGCCATCAAGTGTTCCTGATAAACCAGATGGCCCTACCGATACACCGCCTCCTACTCTTAGGTCCCATGCTGCAGCTGCAGCAGATCCACCAACACTCCAAGTCTCTACACATTCTTTTTTATCATCGGTACAAACACTAGGTGAAACTGAACTTGTAGCTTGGATTCCTGTCCCACCGAGGATACCTATACCAAGCCTTGCACAAGATACAGACACTCGTTGTGCACCGGAATCTCCATATGTAATATACTCATAATAACTTCCTCCAAGTAGTCCTAAGTGACCACTTATACCTGTTCCAACTCCTCCATCTACATTGCTAGATTGACTATTGCCACCCATTGCATTTGGAACCCCTCGTCCATTAAACCTAGGATCTTGGAATAATCCTTTTGAATCTGTAAAGTTCACCGGATCCCCCAACACATACCCATAAAGATTCGTATCCCCACCATCAAACCCAATAGGGTCTTTAGCCGTCCATTTGCCTGTACTTGCATCATAATCTCTATAACCAAACCGTGTCAGCTTGGTGTCAGAGTCATACAACCCGCCTGCAAAACCAAATGGAATTTTGAATGTCGGATTACTGTCTGCGATGATAGTACCAAAACTATCATAAGTCAGAGTTTTAAGAATATTACCATCTTCATCAGTAACCGCTCTTGGACTGCCTATTTGATTGTAACTGAGGTAGAAGATATCTCCACTACTATCAGTAAAACTAAGCGGCATCCTCCCATCAGCATACTCAAAACGCTGCAAGAGCTTGTCATCTTTATCATACACAGCCAAGAGTGTCGTAAGGTTCAACCAAAGATACTTCTCTACCACTTCACCGTTTTTGAGTTTAGCGACTCTCTGGTTATTGGCGTTGTGTCTGTAGGTGATGATGTCACCGTTAGGCAGAACGACCTCTTTAAGTTCGCCAAGTGAACCATAGTCATAGGTGGTGGTACCTTCTGATGTTGACTTACTCTTTATATACCCATCTTCATCATAAGCATAACGCTCAGGACCAATCTCCTCTAATGAGTCATTAAGGTCATAGTAGGCTCTGTAGCTGTCGATGCCTCTGAGTGTGTTGGACGTGGCTGTACGGTTACCGTTGGTAGCTTTCAATTTATTTTAGAGATGCCCTTTATTTATCGCTTTTTCCAGATCGCCTAAAATGTGTATTATGGTATCAAAGTCTGGGTACTCTCCAAATATCATTGAACGCATTGCAGCATAATCACTTCTGAGCTCTTTATATCTATATTCTGGCGGTAATAGTTTTAAAGAACCATTGAGTACATCATCGTACTGTGCCCAACCTCTTGAATAAAACTTTTTCTTGAACGCTACGACATTTTCTAGTAACTCTTTATCGGCTAAGGCTTCATCTCTAATTGAAGAATTGGCCATCATTGCTAGATCGTAATAGTGTCTTGAGTATCGAGAAGGGATGATTGAACCTTCTGGACGATTAGCTTCGTGATGTAAAATAGTTGCTTTTTCCCAAAATGTTCGTTTAGCAACTATAGCATTGACTGAACATGTTGGGTTCACAAAGAGTTTATCAAAACTCTGAGATGCGATAGAACGGATTGTGTATTGTTCATATGGCAACCAAGAAGCTAATGGACCGATCTCTAAAAGAATCTCAGGTCGTAAATATTTGTCTTTGAAGGAAGCCGGGTATGTTACATTAATAGAAAAATCATCGTCACCAATCTTACATTGGCACAATGGTTTTAGCAGAGAAGCTATATGCGGCAGAAGTTCATCTCTAATATAATCTTTTGCTTTCTCATTTACTTCGGTGTTTAGCTTTGCCTGCTTCGTTTTGGATCGATTATCAAGTGGATCTGTTTTTGTAAGAGTCTGCCAGTCAAGTATGAGATCGATGTCTTCTGAAAAACGTTCAATAACCCCAAAGACTTTTGAGAGGCTGGTACCACCTTTGAACATTAAGATGTTGGAGAGTTGTTTGTCTGCAAAGAGTTTGCCAAGTGTCCAGGTGACCCAAAAATCTTTTTCAACAATACTCTGTGTTATTCCCCTGTTTGCAGCAGTTTCACTGAAGAGATCATGGAGATCATTAGATGAAAGTTGGGCGACTTTATTCATCTGTATCTTCTTTATGACATATTAGTTTAATCGTTTCGTAAATCCAGTCGGTAACGCCTTTGGTGTCCTTGAGAATCTTAGCACAACTCTTTTCATCGATTTGACTTTGTATGTTTGCAATGATTTCTGTCGAGATGTTCTCTTT
>JALWKG010000100.1 GCA_027081565.1 Helicobacteraceae bacterium | reverse complement strand
CCCCTAAGAGTTCTACTAATCCATGAGAAAGACTAAGACCAATCCCCAGACGCTGATCTGCCTGATCTCCCGACTCAAATGGCTTGGTCACTTTGGTGATCTGGTCTGCAGGTATCCCTTTACCCGTGTCTCTTACAGTAAAGCCTATAGTACATCGACTGTCATCATCCCATTTTAACAAGCGCACCTCAACAACGACCTTACCACCTCTAGGGGTAAACTTCAAGGCATTATTAATAAGGTTGTTCATGATCTGCTTGATCTTGCGTAGATCACCCTTGATATAAGTCGGCAATTTGGCACCTACATAAAAAGAGACACTGATCCCCTTGTCTCGTCCCTCTGAAGTGTAGAGTTGTGCCATCTCTTCCATCTCAGCAAAAAGATTGAATTCACTGACATTCTCCGTAAAACGTCCACCCTCCATCTGTGCCAAGTCCAGAAGACTCTCGATGTTGGTCATGAGGTTTCGCGCTGAGGAGTGGATCATGTGGATGTACTCATTTTGGCTCTCAGTAGGATGGGTATGTTCCAAAAGTTCCACAAAGCCTAAGATACCGTTCATAGGGGTTCTAAACTCATGTCCTATGTTTGAGAGGAACTTTGTCTTAAGCTGTTCTATCTCATTGGTCTTACACAGAGCATTTTCTAGTTCGGAGATATCCTCCATCTGTAAAAGGTAGAGATCAATGCCCTTTTGTTTTAGCAGACGCACTTTGATACTGACATGTCGTAAGTCACCATTTTTGTCACGCAGGTCTACCCGGTAACCTTCATCAAGCTTGTTCTCTTTGATGTAGTCCAGCCATTTGTCTTCTTCATCAGTAAAAACCTCATCAGCCTCATTTTCAAACAGTTCTCTGACACTGCTATGTTTGCTTCTGAAATCTTCGATGTTCTCGTAATCAAACATAGAAAAAAAGACCTTGTTGGCACCTAACCAACCACTCTCTTTTGAGTAAAAAAGGATGACAGAACAGTCAAGGTCCAAAATCTGGTAAAAGAGGTCTTTACTGACAAAGCCCTCATCGTTCATACTGCCGGTCAGTGATGTTTCAGGTTCACTGGACGAAAAAAGTGAACTGAAATAGGAGAAAATTCCCATGTAAATCCTATCTAAATCTCTTATCACTCAAAGCTTTCGAGCTCGTGTGATAAAGCATTATTTCTTATAATAGCTCATTGTAGCAAATAGAGTTAAATTTATTCTAAATCATCGCATATAAGAGCTAATAAGCCTGAAGCTGACTACTTTAATGCTAAAATAGTGTCAAAATCACTTCAGAGAGTTTTATCTATGAAAAAAGCCACCAAAAAAGAGATCGAAGCCATAAAAGCACTCTTTATAGAACGTTATGATGCCGCTGTCACAGAACTGACATACTCCAATGCTTTTGAGTTAGTCATCGCCGTAGCACTCTCCGCACAATGTACCGACAAGCGGGTCAACCTTCTCACACCAGAACTCTTTAAAAAGTACCCCGACCCCATCACTCTTGCCAATGCCGAACTTGATGATGTAAAAGCCATTATCAACAGCTGTTCGTTTTTTAACAACAAAGCCAAAAACCTCATCAAAATGGCACAACGCTTGATCGAAGTCTATGATGGAGAGGTTCCACTGGACGAAAAAGAGCTGCAATCACTTGCAGGAGTCGGTCAAAAAACAGCCAACGTTGTGATGATAGAGTACACCGGAGCCAACCTCATGGCAGTAGACACCCACGTTTTCAGAGTCGCCCACCGCCTCGGTCTAAGTGATGATGAGACCGCACTCAAAACAGAAGCCACCTTAGTCAAAAAGTTCAAAACAGACCTGCACGCCCTGCACCAAGGCATGGTACTTTTTGGACGCTACATCTGTACCGCTAAAAACCCAAAATGTGACAGCGACTGCTTTTTGCAAGAGTATTGTAAAACAAAAAAGAGTTTTAAGGCCCGTTAATAGTTTTTAGAAAGATAAAGAGCAAGAGCATTTGTCAACAGAGAAGGTCAAGAAGCCACCCTGGAGTGTTACGCAGATTTCACAGATTAAGCGCAAAAGATGGCGAAAGTTCATCTTAAAAAGTCAGTGTATAGGAAAAAGTTTCAGATGTGGTGTGAGTTGTGCTGAAGTGATCCCGATAGCGCACTGCTGTGCGTGGAGTGGTGAGCTGAAGTGCAAATCGCGCCGCAGCTGGAACTTTTAGTTTAGAATTTGTATTGGATTCCGATATATGTCGTGCCTAGAATGTTGTTGTAATTCCTACCATTCAAACTCGTCCCCGCAATATTTTGAGTCTGAAAACGGCTCCAGTCTGCTTCATACGCATATCGAATCCCCAGACCATAAAGAAAATTGGGTGTAAACAGCAGACCAAATCCGTAATGAAGACTAAAAAAGACCTCCTCATCATACATGGCATCTTTTCTATCATTTAACCAGAGCAGACCACCGCCCAAGATCAAAAAAGGACGCAGTTGGTTATGAAAGAAGTCATGACCGTAATTAAGATAGACTGCACCCGACATTGGAATAAAAGTTTCAAACAGTTTGCCATCTTTCTTCACTTCAAAATAGCCATAGTTCGTAATAGAGCCTTCTAAAGTGACATCATGATCATACTTGTAACCCATGTAAAGTTTTCCAGAACCACTAAAGTCCCCCTTGCTGCCATCCAAGTCGGAGACCGCACCTGCATCATAATAGTGGGTTGCCCCAAATCCATAACCTATAAAAAAGCCCTCGCCATTGCGTCTGGCATCCAAGCTCAGTGGCAACAGCACTAAAAGCATTAGAGTTAAAAATATTTTAATCATATCATCCTCATTTAAAAAAGCGTACTATAGCACTTTCTCACTTCTGATTTACAAAGAACAAACGCGGATCGACCATTGCGCCGTTTAAAGAGACCCCCCAGTGAACATGAGGTCCTGTCACACGACCGCTCATACCTACTTCACCGATCTTTTGACCCTTTTTGACACGGTCACCTTTTTTGACATCAAACTTACTCATATGACAGTACATACTCACCAAGCCTAGACCATGATCTATAAAGATCACATTGCCGTTAAAAAAGAAGTGTCCCATCTCAACGATCTCGCCACCAAGCGGTGCCACAATCTTTGTACCTACAGGTGCCGGCATGTCAACACCGGAGTGCGGACGTCTGGGTTTGTTGTTAAAGTAACGCCGTTTCCCATAATCATCACTAATGTTGACATCAACAGGTTTGATCATGGAAAGTGACTCAAATTTTTGAGGAGTATAAAGGGCCAACGCTTTTTTTGAACGCTCACTTTCACTGTTAATACGTTTCATATCCATCTTTTTAGGAGAGACCTTACGTTTGTTTTTGATGGTGATGTACTGCTTTTTATAGACTTTATCATTTAAATAAATACTATGAAAGGTCTCTTTTTTATCTGCATCGATCTTGAGGGTGTAGGGTTTGTCCACTTTAGCATTAAGTGAAACTCCTGCCACCACATAATAGCTCTTTGGTGTTTCTGCAGGCAGTACCATCAACT
Organism: Helicobacteraceae bacterium; assembly: GCA_027081565.1. Lineage (GTDB taxonomy): Bacteria > Campylobacterota > Campylobacteria > Campylobacterales > Sulfurimonadaceae > Sulfonitrofixus. The sequence continues at coordinate 2,449 of JALWKG010000100.1, read as the reverse complement.
GACGTTTGCCATGAAAGACAACAGGTTTTTCACTGCTCTCGACTTTTTGAACAATAACACCGCCAGGATAGGGCGCATTTTCAGGCAAGATGACACCAAACAGAGCGAGTTGGAAGATAAAAAGAATGAGACTAAACCGCATTGAGTTTTCCTATGATATTTTTTAGAGTAACAAAGACTTTTGCCACTGAGTCCAAGTCCACCTTCTCGCGGTTAGAGTGGGGGTACCTGATCGTTGGACCTATGGAGGCCATTAAGATGTTGGGGTACTTCTCTTTAATGATCCCACACTCCAGACCGGCATGAATAGCGCCATAGTCTGCCCCATCAAAGAGTTTAGAACTCTCATCAAGAACCAGTTGAGAAAAAGTATTTTTCTCGGGTCTCCATGGGGCATAAAAACCTTCGCTTCGCAGTTCAAATCCTGCATCTTCAAAATAGGCTATGGTCTCTGTCTGCAAAGCCTCCAAAGCCTCTTTTTCCATGGAGCGGCCACTTAACTGTAGACGAAGGGCCTCTTCACTGCTCTCTATCAGAGCGAGGTTAATGCTTGTGTTGACCATGTCCAACTCACTGTTGAGTTCGCGTACCCCGCTCTCAAAACTGGCCAGAAGTTTGATAATGTCGCAACTGTTGTCCATCACCTCTACCTCTTGATGTCCTCGGGAAACCAACCCTTCCATCTCGAGCAGTTCCAGGGTTCCAAATACAATGTCCGCTTTTTTAGGAATGGAGTTACGACGCTCGCCCCCATTGACCTCAACTATATAACTCTCTACATCACATAAAGTTTTAAAAAGCTCAGAGATCGCGTTGGGGATGTTTTTGTCTATATCTACCCCAGAGTGACCCCCAGAGAGTCCACTGATATGATACTCATAAACATAGAGTTGTCTCTTTTGACGCTGCAGCATTTTTGTGGCAATTATATCCACACCACCGGCACAACCAATGGTCACAACACCCTCATCTTCAGAGTCCAGGTTTAAAAGATAGGGCGTTGTGAGGTCTAATGCCAAGCCACGCGCACCGAGAAGCCCCACCTCCTCTTCTGCCGTAAACAGACAAGAGATCAATGTCCCCTCTTGCATCAGGCTGAGCATCATCGCCATACCCATACCGTTGTCAGCACCCAAGGTAGAGTTTTCTGCCTGCAGCCAGCCATCAACCTCTTTTAAACGAAGTGGAAACTCAGTACCTATACAGACCATGTCATAATGCGCCTGCAAAGTGACCTGAGCACCCTCTTTATGGGCTAAAACATTTCCTGCGGCATCAACAGAGACCTCATAGCCATATGTTTTTGCAAACGTGCACAGATAGTCTCTCATCTCAGAAGCTTCATACGAGCAGTGGGGGATCTCACAGAGTTTTTTAAAATGTTCAATCACATTTAATGACATAGTTTTTCCTATTTGATAGCGATAAAAGTAGCGAAGTTGGCCCACCGAAAGATACACTCACAATGGCTAAAACCACAACGCTCCGCCATCTCGATGTTTTCAGCTTCGGTATAAGGGATCAAGACATTTTCCAGGGCCTCACGTTTTTGAGCGATCTCATACTGCGTATACCCTTGCGTCTGTTTAAAGTCGTAATAGCAGTCAATAAGTTCTTTATTAAGCTTGGAGTTTTTACTGACTACCTTTTCACTAAAGATAAAAGCGCCCTCCTCTTTCATCACACTGCTGATCTTTTTGATAAGCTCTTCACGAACCAAGGGACGAATAAACTGCAGGGTGTAGTTACTGATGACCACGTCACAGGGTTTATAGTCATAGTTCATGATGTCAGCCTCTTTGACCTCCACCTTGGAGTTAAAGGCGATGATCTTTTTTTGGGCCTGTTCCAACATAGAAGGGGCGTTGTCCAGACCCACCAAACGGGCCTCGACTTCCAAGGAGCGTTCCACATCCAAAAGTGTACTGGCCGTAGAGCAGCCAAGGTCATACACCAGACCACCCTCCGGCAGATAGTTCTTGGCAAATCTCTGGGTCAGTTTCATCGCTTCTGCATAATAGGGAACAGAACGCTGCAACATGTCATCAAAGACTGCGGCTACCTCTGCATCGAACTCAAACTGTTTCTCTATGGGCTTGTTAAATACTTCATCTTTTTTCATAAATGTATTTTATCGTAAGAGCTCTCATAATCATTCATAAACAAGATCATCACGCCACTTTGGATGGTGAAAGTGTAAGCGATGATCACAGGTACCCGAGACAACAGAGCGCTCAAAGGTAATCGTGCCTATCTTTTTCCAAAGCTGTTCACCACCCGCCTTTTTACTGGCAACTGAGATAAGAAACACCAGTTTTTCACCATCGTGCAGTACAAACTCATCTCTAAAGTCACCCACACCAAACTTGGTCTGGTTCTCTTCTGCCTCGATCTTCATCCATCGCGGTGTTATCACCGCACTCTGATCCTGCTCACCAAGAGAAGAGAT
>JALWKG010000099.1 GCA_027081565.1 Helicobacteraceae bacterium | reverse complement strand
GCAGGTGCGCTGACAAAAGATGCGTTTGAAGACATTGAAAAATGCGGTCTGAAGGTAAAACCTATGTGTTCATACACAGTTGCTTACTTAGAAAAACACCCCGAGTACAAGCGTCTACTACCGTAATTTCTTAGAGTATAGATAATTCTCAAAAAAGAGGAATAGTGAAGATATTATTTCTTAAAAACAGCCCTCAAATATGAGAGCATGCTCATATATAATTCAACATCAACTAAAGGCTCTTAGCGCCTTTTTCTGTCAGCACCAATGTAAACCCATCTTCTTGGGTTTCTAAGTATCCACCCGTCTTAAGATCATTCATAGCCGCTTCCAAAACACCATCTTGTTTTTTATCTATATTTTTAATGATATTTTTAAGCACATCCGTCTTGGTCATAACATGCCCTGCTTCAGCCTTTTGTCGTTTAAACCACAACATAAACATCTCTTTGACCTCTTCTTTATAAACTGTTTCCAAAGCACTCTTTTTAGACTTACGTCGTTTGATCTCTTGAGCCGAAAGCCCCACTTTTTTCTTCGGTGCGCCACGTCTGTTTTGTGATGATGGTCTGTTTTTAGTTGGTTTTATGGATTATCCTTCTTCTCTAGTCTTTAGAGTAGTCTTTTTATAGATGACATTATATCTTGAAGATTTGAAGCTTGGACACTTTTTTATCTCTTCTCAGTCAACACGTACTTCAAATCCGATGAGTGTGATGTCATCATTGTACTCTTCACCACTGCGATATGCTTCGAGTGCAGATACCAAATACTCTTTTTGTTCTTCAAACGATTTTGTATAACAGGAAAGGAGTATCTCTTTAAAACGCTTTTTACCCATCGGATATCCATGCTTCCCACCATTTTGATCAACAAAACCGTCGGTAGAGAGATAAAACTTCATATCATTTTGCAGTACAACCCTGTGATCTTCATAAGGCTGTTGCAGCTTATTTTTTTGATATCCAATGGACTGGCGGTCTGCTTTTAAAGTATGCACCGCACCTTTATCAATATAAAAAAGCGGTATATTCGCACCAGCGAAGGTAAGCATTCTTCCTGTCAGATCAATATGGACTACTGCCGCATCAAAGCCAACATCTGAGTGCATATCTTCTTGTTTTAAAAGCTGGTTGAATTCACGGTTCATGGATGAAAGGATCGATGCAGGGGTATCTGTTGCATGTTGATACTTGGCCAGGATCTGCTCTTTTACTGCCTGCGCGAGCATGGTCACAAAAGCACCTGAAACACCGTGTCCCGTGCAGTCAATAACAAAAAGAAGTGATTCGCCCGGAGAGACCTCATGAAAGAAGTAGATATCTCCGCCTACTGTATCTTTTGGATGCCATATGATAAAAAAGTCTTGTAAATATAGGCGCATCTTTTTAGGAGCAGGAAGCAGTGCACTCTGGATAAGTGCAGCATAATTAATATTGTCCTGCATCTTTTGGTTGACTTCCGTAAGATTTCTAGTTCTTTCTGCCACTGTCTGCTCAAGCGCCTCATTAAGCTGTTGAAGCTCTGCCGTTTTTTGTTTGACCAAAAAGTTAAGACGTTTGTTCAACACAACAAATATGATGATAATGCCAAACAAAATGCCACTTACTATGAAGACAAGTTCCCAGTTTGTCTCTTTTCTGACTTTGACATGCATCCACTTTCTGTAAACAGCCGCACGTTCATCTTTTGTGATCTTGGTCAGGCCTTTGTCTATAACTTTTAATAAGTCTGGATCCAGTTGCTTTGAAATAGCGACTTTCAACGAAAAACTGTGATCAAGCTGTTTATATATTTTCAAGTCATCATATCCAAGTGCATTAATGTAATAGGCAGCTGTAACTCCGTTGATCCCGAAAAAATCGACATCTCCCTGTTTTACCGCTTGCATACCGGCTTCTGTGTTTTCCAGCTGGACAACTGCCGCATGGGGATACCGCTTTTGTATCCACTGACCCAAAGTGGAACCGGAGACTACGCCTATAGTATGCTGAACGATCTCCTTTTCTGAAAGTACCGGTGTCTTTTTTTGAGAGACCAGGACAGCCGGATAACTATAGAGATCATGTGATGTAAAATTAAGGTACCCACTGTTTTCCTTTGAAAAAGGTATGGCACTGAACATATCGGCCTTACCTGTTTTAACTGCCTCTACCGATGCCTTCCAGCTTTCAGTAGCAACAGGAGTAAAGCTCAAGCCCGTTTTTTTCGAAAGCAGCACAATAAGGTCGGAAATGATCCCCATATGCGTATGGGTTGCTTTGTCCTGATACTCAAAAGGTTTCCAGTCAGGATCATACACATAAAGAAGATCTTTTTTCGAAAGAAAGCAGATGTTGTTGTAAAAATGCAAGGTGTCATCAAAGATCCAGTTTTTCTCGATCTTCTCAAGTTCTCCGATACTCAGTTTTTTAAAACCTTTTTCAAAGACAGTTATATTCTTCTGTTTTGCAGAGATCGCACACACATCAGAAACGATTGAGTAACGATAAGTCTGCTGGATAAGGTGGTTGATCTTATGATCGATCGCAAAGTAGGTAATGGCAATAACATCATCATATATAGCATCAACACGCTGCTTCGTCAACGCCTCTAAAAGATCACTGTACGTATTATAGGAGATGATTTTAGCCTGTGGGAATTTTTGTTTGAGATCATCACGATAGTCATCTCCAATGATCCCGATACTTGTAGGATCTTTAGAGAAGCTTTTCAGCATAAAAAGTGCTGTTTTTGTTTTATAGTAGGCCGAACTTGCCTGCATCCATGTTTCATAAGGATCTGTTCCAAGAAAAAAATCTGTCTTGTTTTCTTTTACAAGTTGAAGTGCATCGTTCCAGTCCTTTGCTTTGACAAAGGTAACGCTATGACCGTTTTTCTCTGCCCACAGTTTCCATATATCAATAAAAAGCCCATGCGCTTGGTTATCTTTAAGGGTGTAGGAAAACGGTGCATAATCAGGATCATAAGAGACCTTGAAGCTGTCTGCCTGCGCCATTGTAGTAAACAACACAAACAGAGAAAGAACAAACAGTCTGTATAGATTGATCACATCAAACTTTCAAGATCATATTTTTAGTTTAGCGCAGAGTTTGAAATGGTAGGTACCATCTTTTTTAGGCTCAAAAACATATTCAAGTTCATCCGATTTTTTTGCGATTTCCAGAAAACCAAGTCCACCACCTTTTTCATGAGCGTTCCTGCCATTTTTTCGTGCCACTTTGTAAAGCTGTTTGATCTCATCTTTTGAAGCATCCTTCAGAGGCAGTAATTTTGGTTCAAGTATCTCTTTTTCTTCTTTGGTAATACTGTTTTGACTACAGACACTGTAGTGGTCAGACTGCTTGAGCACATAAATAAGATTAAGCGGATCAAAAACCTTTTGCTTGGTATAGTGCATCAGGTTCTGAGAGAGTTCTATAAAGATCACAAAGAGTTTGTTGGAGATACCAACCGGAATATCAGCTTCTTCACTTTTTTGTTCAAGAGCCTCTGTCATACCTGCGATCAGAGCCTGGGTAAACAGGCCACCATATGCTAAAAAGATAACACCTTCTTCTTCAAGAAGTGCTTCGAGATTAGTGATCAGTGACATCGTTTTCCTTTAGTCGAAATATAAATTTTGCACCATCTTCCACATTTTCTACAGACATCTCTCCTTGAAACTTGTGTGCGATCTGCTGTACCATGTAGAGCCCAATACCTGTACCCTTGTCTCCTTTGCTCGTCACGTGCATGTCAAAGATCGTATCGATTATGTTTTCAGGAATACCCCCGGCATTGTCGACTACTTCTATAGACCTTTGATCTCCCAAGATATTGATATAGAGCACTCTTTGCTCGACCGCATTATCATTGAAAGCATATTTTGTGTTACTGATGAGATTAAGAAGGATGTGTTTGAACTCATTGGAATTTCCATACAGATCAAAATCTTTTTTGAGCTCAATAGAGGTTTTGATCCTATTTTCCATAAGATCATCACGGATCAGGTCCATAACACTGTCAACAGATTCTTTAGCCGAAAAAGTCTCTGCTTCTGTCGCCGGTCTGAAAAAGCTCCTGAAGTTGTCAAGTGTATCTACCATATGATGTACCTGTTTCATCAACTCTTTGTTAAAATCAGCTATGATCTCTTGCGTTATGACCTCTTTTTTATTGGCTTTAAGCAGCAAAATATAGGTCTGCATGGAGATTAGGTTCAGAGGCTGTTTCCATTGATGTGCTACCGAGTCTATCATCTCGGCAATAGCTGCCAAACGGGACTGCTCTATCAACAGTGTCTCCTGTGCTTTTCTCTTTGCCATCTCTTCTTGTACTTTTTTTTCCAAATGATCTTTGTACTCATCAAGCTCTTCATTCAGGTGTACAATAGCCATTTGCTGTCTATCAGAATGGTCTATGATGCGCTGAAGTCTTTTCTCTTTTTGGGCAAATAGTTTTTCGATCTCTTTGACAGTATTTTGGTAGATCGGATCATTACTCTCCGAGATTGTGTGGAGAAGTTCCTGTAGCTCTTTTTTCTGCTTCATGATGCAGTCTGACCTGACTTTTCAACAAGGTTGATGTTCAGATCTTCAAAGTCCTCCATAAACTCTTCACCCGACTCAAGAGCACTTTCGTTTTCTTCATCATAGATCCAGTTGATCACAGGCTTGAACGCGTCACTGTTCTCTTCTAAAAGATCAAACAGATCATAAAAAAGCTTGGAGCTGCTGGAGTTAAAGTAGATGATCTCAAGATTAAGTGTCAGTGATGGATTAGAGGTGTTGTGATAATTTTCTATCCACTCTAAAACAGGCTTGTAAAATTCAAAAGTATTTTCAGGATAGGATTTTCCTCTGATCTCAATTTCACCCTTTTGAATGTCCATAGTAATAAGAGGAGTATACTTACTTGCTTCTATCTTCAGGTTTTCCATTGTAATTACAACTCCATTTACATTAATAATTTTAGTTTAACATAATCTAAACAGCTTGTGCTTAAAAACACTTATCGTGTAAATACATTACATTAACCGCTATAAAAAATCTATAAAAGTTATCATTATGATGCGACTGTCATCAACAGTGCTATAACGGAAAGAAAGTGTATAGTTTTTACTATATCAAGAGAAGACTATTTCTCTAATACGCCGAAAGTGTCTGATACTCATGCAGTGCGAAGTCGTCGGTCATACCGCTGATGTAGTCTGTTATGAGTCTGACTCTATAATACCATTCAAGCAGTTTGTATCCCTCTGTGTCCTTAGTATCTAAGGCATTGACATCATTTTGGTACGCAGAGATCTGTTTGGAGGAGACCCTTTTGATGAGGCGCATAGAGAGAAAGCACGCTATGCGCTCATCATTCAGCAAGTGTTTAAATTCCTCGGCATCCAACTCAAGCAGGGGTTTGTAGATGTTGAGTAGGCCGTTGACGATGGCATAGCCCTGAAGTTCGAGCTCCTGGACTTCTCTGTTTTCGTAGATGTGTTTGGAGGAGATGTTCTGCAGGATCTCGACCGCTTTGTAATACTTGCTCTCTTTGTCATACTCCAGCAGTGCTGCATTGAAGTTGCCGTTGAAGACGGATTCATGGTTCTCCAGATAGATGTCAACGACATGAAAGACCAGAGAGGTGACCAGCTTGGCACGCACAAGGGTAAAGAACATACTGAACTGGTAAGGCTCTTCGTTTGCCTTGGCCTGTTTGTATCGCGCTTCAATGACCTCTAAAAGGTAGGTCTCACCCTCTTTTTCACACGCATTTTTTATGAGGTTGTAGACCTCGTCGAGAGAGAGTATCCCTTTTTCTACCGAGTCTTCGAGGTCTGCGGTGAGGTAGGAGATGTCATCAGCCGCTTCCATGATGTAGGTGATGGGGAAACGGTGGCCGGGTTTAACTGCCAAAGTCTTCTGGATCTCTTCTATAAACGCCTTCTCACTGTAGTAGTAGCCGGGCTTCTTATTGAGGTAGTTTAGACTT
>JALWKG010000098.1 GCA_027081565.1 Helicobacteraceae bacterium | reverse complement strand
TGGTGTGAGTTGTGCCGGGCGTGAACCCGAAGACGCACTAGTGTGCGTGGAGAGGTGAACCCCGGTGCAAATCGCGCCGCAGCTGGAACTTTTACCAGGAGACGGATTTTCCGGAGCCACGTTTTCCGATGATCGTCTCACCTTCCCACCAAGCCAAACCAGTCTTGATCTCAGTAAGGCTCAACATAAAGTAGTACTCTACCTGTTGCTTACCATCGTCCATAGCCACATTACGTTGAAGGATCTTGCCTGAAAGGCTCAAGTCAGGAGCGACCATAGTCCCTTTTTTCTGAACGGTATTTTGGTTAAACTCATCATCTTTACGCAGTTCGCGCACCTGTTTACTCATCTTGTCCTCAGGACCGTTAGCACCAACTGCTGTTGTCACCACGACCTTACCACTTTTAAGAAGTTCTACACGGATCTTCTTGATCAGTTGATCTGTGTCAATATGCTGCATCGTGTCGTTAGTAATACGAGAGATCGCCAAGACATAACGGTCTCCATTTTTCTTGTCAACAGCACCTGACATCAACATAGACTGCACTGCTTCACCAGCAGCTTGGTTAAAGTCACGGTAATCAAGGCCCATAACTTGGTCACCTTTGTCATTATGGATATCTATGCGTTCTGTTTTATCTGCACAACCGCTCATCACTCCTACAGCCAAGATTGCGCTGAGTGCTATTTTAGTTACATGTTTCATGTTTTTCCTTTATTTGTTAATGAAGAGACGGTAATCTACAGCCGCTTTGCTAGGTGCTACGATGTGAATACTGAAGTTGGCGTTTTTATAAACGGGTAACTCTGTCCAGTTCTGCCCTATGGACTTGAGCTCAAAGCCGTCTTTGTCAAACCACACCACACGGTAACGTAGTTTCATATACTTGTTGGTCTCATTCTCACCTAGTACTTGCAGCTCTTTAAGACCACTTTCACTGTTGACACGTTCGTTGATCTGCTCTATAGAGATATCATCCTTCATCGAGTCATCTACGACTTTGACGTAAGAGGAGTTGCTGGAACATCCAGTTATCACGACAGCCATAATAGCTGCTAACAGTAGTTTTTTCATACTAATCTCTCCCTAATGGTATAACAGTAATTGAAGGTTTTGCACCTGCTGTAGCCATTTTAACATAAACTAATGTCGACTGTGTAAATGGTACCGAAATTTCCGGGAGTGCCATACCTGTAGATGTTTTAAGTACTAACGTTCCATCTTTTGGTCGTTTTAAGCGTATGAGGTCGAAGCGTTTAGGAAGGGTACTCCAAGTACGTGTATCCGCCTGCGTTGAAGCAATAGTATAAACAGTCGAAGCGATGGCAGCTGCCAACATCAATGCACCTGCTTTACCGCTACTGTTTTGTGCTTGACGCTGTGTCTCGTACTGTATGATAGCCTTGGTCGTTGCAGAAAAAATAGCACGCCTGACAATAGCCGGATACTCTTTTTTAAACTCACTCAGGATCACCCGATCCATGTCTGCTAACTCTTTTGACTTATAAACACTGTCTTCAATAGCCACAGAGTAACTGGAAAAAGCACTTTCACGTTTATGGATACGAGGCAAAGCAAGTGAGACATAGTTTAAGTTGTTGGAAAATATCCAAATAGGTATGTCCATACGCCACTCAGTTTTTATGGGTGCCAAACCATCTTCTATGATCACCCAGACCACAGGGCTGGAACTGCGGGGCTGACCATCTAAAAGTCCATCTACATATGCCAGATCTTGTGCGATATAAGGGTTGTCTTGGTTCATCCCATAGGCCTCTTTTAAGAGACCAAAGGCCTTAGCGTTGTCTCCCTGACTTAAAGCAAAGATCCCTGCTATATAACTCACCATGGGATTGATAAAATCAGGGTATGCTTTAAAATTATAAAGAGCTGGATATTTCTCTTTTAGGCCTTTTTCAGCCGCTGGCATCGCGTCATCAGTGTTCACCCCGTTGTTCTCTTTTTTAGACTCTTGCTCAATGGCTTCACGGTTTTTTTGGATCATTTTTGCATAAAAGGCTTTGGCACGACGCTGCCTGTCTATGGCTCTGTTAAATTCGACCCGCGCACTGTCAGGTTTTCCCATCGCCAAATAATCGATCGCCTTATAGGTGTTGGCCATCACCCCATCATACTGTGTTCCAAAATAGGGTCGGGTTGTATCATTGAGCAGTACACTAGAAGTACCCTGCCCTACACTGGCACCGAGTAGCTGCTCCTGATAGTGTTTGATCAACCATTCACTTTCGTCAAAGGCATTAATGCTTGCACTATTGTTTTGGTCAAAACGGTAGCTCAGACCCATGTTGAGCTGCCATAGAAGGTTGTTACGTTGGGTACGGTCACCTGTGTCGATCTCTTCTTCATAGAGGTTGGCCGCTTCGTGGTACTCTCCTTTGGCCACCAAGGCGTCACCCTCGATCATAACTTCTTTAGGTGCACATCCACTAAAAAGTATCACACTTGCTATGCTCAAGAGTAAAACCCATCTCTGTTTTTCTGACACACTCATCCTTTTAAATCTATCTCATTTTGAAGCTTTTTTGTCAAACTGCTAAAGATCAAAGCGTAAGAGTCATCGATCCACTCATAGACCAATGCATCATCCACTCTCTGGTTACATGTTACTGTATTCCAATGTTTTTTACTCATATGATATCCAGCTTTGACCTCATCATAGATCGAGCGTAGTTCTAAAGCATAAATAGGATCGCATTTAAGGTTGATACGTACATCATCACTACTGTCGTCTGTTAGTGCAAACATCTTATTGCCAACTTTAAAAACAGCCGTCTTTTTGTCAAAAGGATAGCTTTTTGTAGCACCATTTTTAGCCAAACAGTAACGCTCTATATCTTCATGTGTCATGTTACGTCTCTTCTCTAAGCCTTATTTTTTTTCAATAGTTTATAATGCCATAAAAAAAGAGAAACTATGCAAAAAACAATTAAAGCCCTACAGGCAGAAAAATATTTGAGCAAAGATGAGATCGCTGCTCACTTGGATGGTGTAGAGTATATCATCATGGCAGCACCCACCACAAGAGACAATCCACGTACACCTATACACTTTACTATCTTTTTAAACACAAGCGATGAGATCCCTCACGACATCCAAGAAGCGATTATAGGAAAGTTCGTCCAGCAGTACAAGATGACCAATCTTGTTGATGTCTTCTCCAAACTCGACGCCGTAGCCTTCGCAGAGACCAACCTGGACTCTGTCATGCCGATGCACCTCTTCAAAGATGAAGACAAAACAGAGTTGGAAAACACCACCATGCACATTATCGATTTTGAAGCAGATGCTGAAGGATTTGGAGAGGTGAAGGCAGGTTCTACAGGGTGGAGTTATAGTTACGACAGCTAAAAGGCTTTAAGCACTTTTCAGTCTGGTAGTATAATCACGAAATCTTGATAATCTTAACAGGTCTGATCTTATTTTGAATTTACTGTCTTATGAAGTTATTCAGATCCAAGAGCTTTTGCACAATGATGTTTATAAGAGGTATAAGTTGATCTTTATATCAAACATATTTTTGCTGAGTTTATAAAATTGAAACCTGACCAGAAACGTATCTGGCTTAATCAGCTACTCGGTCGAAAACATAGCCTGTAACGGCTATTTCAGTTTTTATGATCGAGGTGTTTTTACTTTACAGTCGTACTTAATTATAAGATATCATCTAATTCTGTATGAGACAATTTCAACAACTCTTTTTCAAACTGTTCTAAATTGGATATAAGGTTTTCAGAAACCTTTTCTAGTAAACTAAAATGTGTTTTAGCTTCTTCCATGTTTTTAAAATCCTTTTCTTTTTGTATCAACAAAATATATTTTGTATATTTTCAAATACAGATTGTGTAACTCAGTATGCTCTTTTTCGATCTTGCCTAAAATAGAAGAAAAAGAGTCATCAATTTTAAATCGAATGCCTTCAGAATAGAACCATTGACCAAATTTACAATCCGTAGAATCTATAGGAATCATATCTTCCTTGACAGGAAGACTCTCTACTAAATGTTTTGCTTTTCGAACCCATTTGGTATGAGCTACCTTCGCTGCAGTTAGGTTTTGTATAATCTCACTTCGTTTTCTCATCTCTCCATAAATCCTTGTTATAATGTAAACGGAGTATATCGCTTTTAGCTGTAGAAAATATTCTATTTATCGTCAAAAATTATAATTAAATATATCATCAGTAATATAGTAAATCATTATTTATAATGCAGTATATTTGTCAATATCTTTTATAATCTCACTATAATTTTGTACTGTGTAGTCAACTATATGCCGGCAAACAAATACGGCTGATACATCCTCTATATTATTTATTTTTACAGATAGCCTCTATTTCTGCAACACTCTTCACAATCGAACCAGAAAGATTTTCACACCCCTCTTTGGTTACCAAGATGTCATCTTCGATACGTATGCCGATACCTCGATACTTTTCAGGTAGCGCCTCATCCTCTTCCGGCAGATATATCCCCGGTTCTATAGTCAAGACCATTCCTTCTGCAAACAGGATCTCATCACCATTGTCATCACTATAGGGGCATGGGTCATGCACATCTATGCCCATCCAGTGGCCGATGCCGTGGGGGTAGTACTTTTTGTGGGATTTTTCATCCATGAGTGTTTTGACATGACCTTCTAAAATACCAAGTTTCACCATACCCTCTGTAAGCAGCCGTTCAGACAATGCTTGCAACGCCTTTTTAGAGCCCTTAGGCTTAATAGCTTTTATGATCTTGAGTTGAACATCCAAAACCATCTCATAAAGCTCTTTTTGCGCTTGAGTAAAGGTTCCGCTCACTGGGTAGGTTCTTGTAATGTCACTTGCATAAAAACCGTACTCACATCCAGCATCCACTAAGACTAAGTCGCCTGCTTTGAGTTTGGCATCGTTATTGATATAGTGCAAAGTATTAGCGTTATTGCCCCCAGCGATGATCGTGGTATAAGCATCACTGTATGCACCCTCTTTTTTAAAGATGTACTCATACTCCGCTTGCAGTACAAACTCATCAAGCTCAGGTTTACAGACCTTCATAGCGTGATGGTGTGCCTTTTGGGTAATGGCCAAAGCTTTTTTGATCTGTACTATCTCTTCTCTGCTTTTGATCAGGCGCATCTCCTGAGTCAACTTGGTAATATCACTAAAAGAGCGTGGGGAGACTATGACTGTTCGGGTATGCAGCATCTCTTTTGCTAAAGCTCTAAGCTGTTTATAAAGTACATCATCACTAAAAAGGTCATAGTAAAGAAGATGTTGCTCTGCCATAAGCACTTTCATCTCTTTTTCAAAATCCTCACTGATAAAGACCTCATCTACTTTAAAACGCTCTTTTGCAGCATCAACACCCAGACGTTTACCGGTCCACAACTCCATCTCAGGAACTTTTTTTTGGACAAAAAGGAGACACTTAGTCTCATCTGCTGTTTTGATCAAGACCAAAATACTATTGTCTTCTTTAAAACCGGTTAAATAGTAAAAGTCACTGTTGGGCCGGTAGGGGTACTCAGTATCATTGGAGCGGGTCTGTAGTCTGGCATTAGTAAGAACAGCAACCCCCTCTTGCATCTTTTCTAGAAGGGTCTCTCTGCGTTTTTTATATAAGGATTCATTCATAGCGCCATTATATCAAAAGCGCTGTTGGTCATATGAGACTTAAGTGTATAAGTGTTAAGCCTTGGAGGTTACGCGTTTTTTTGCAACCACTTGAGAGTCTCTGTCAAACAGTCATTTAGTAACTTGTTATAGCCTTTCATTGCCCCTTGGACATTACCTTCAAGGTCATTAATAGACTTTTCAAACAACTTGGTGGCTATGATATTACGATTATACTGCTCAACAACTCTTAGCTTCACAGCCATATGTACGGTAGAGGTGCCATCATCATGAATCACCTGAGAGAAGTCATAAATATTGATCTCAAAGATCAGGTCATTTTTGGCCAAAGAGCGAAAA
>JALWKG010000097.1 GCA_027081565.1 Helicobacteraceae bacterium | reverse complement strand
CATAAACACCAGAAAAAGTAGTGTCAAAACTGGCATCAACACCAATACTTCCAGCATCCAGTTTTACTTGTTGATAGCGGTATCCTAACTCTAAGCCAGGCTGAATAACTGGTATAAAGTCCATTGTATAATCAAGTTTTATCTCTGCATCTACTACAGTGTTGTCAGCATATGAGATACCACGTGCAAGTACCTCTACACCGATATTAGTTACCGGTATCTGTACACGGCCACGCACATAAGCCAAAGGCAACACAAGACTAAATGGAGCGTCAACAGATGCTGTATTATTGACAACATCCGCATTAATATTATAATTACCATCAATATATTTTACATCGAGACCTAAGTCAACGGTCATCCAAAACAGATTATCGAGAATATTGTAATACAGTACAGCATCATACTGTGTTAATGTCATAGTATTACTGACACCGGCATACTGTTTTCCATCCCAAGTCAGGTCGGCAACGGTACCATCAAAGCTAGGGTTCACATATTCTAATCGTATATTTGGGACAACCGGTACTGGGTGTTTAAAATATACCCACGCATACATATTAGTGGAATCTTCAAGTTTCGCATTTTCGACAACATCAAAAGAGTTGTTTGCAAAAGAGACCGTACCTGTCGGTGACGTCTGCCATACACCTACAGCACCTTCTGCACGTATAAAGTCTGCGTTTGCTGCTGTTGTCATGAGTGCAGTCATTGCTGCAATGGATAGTAATTTTTTCATTTTTTTCCTTAGTAAAAATAGACAATGCTATTATTATTTGTAATGTCATGAGTGTATCAGAGTAAATTTAAAGGAAAATGAAAAGTTTTGGTTGGAAGTTTGGAAGAAAGAATCTCCTCAGTATAGAGGAGAAATGAAGAGAAGTAAACCTCTCTTCTAAGCGAAATTACTTAACTGCAGCTAGTGCTTTATCGTATTCTGGCTCTTCAGTGATCTCTGGAACGATCTCTTTGTAAGTTACAACACCTTCTTCGTTTACTGCGAAGATAGCACGACAAGTTACACCAGCAAGAACTGATCCACCAAGAAGTACACCATAAGCGTTTGCGAAGTCTTTGTTACGGAAGTCAGAAGCAACAGTTAAATCGTTGATTCCTTCAGCTGAACAAAAACGACCAGCAGCAAATGGAAGGTCAAGAGAAACAACAGTTACGTCTACATCTGTAAGTGCCGCTGCTTTAGCGTTAAAGTTACGAGTCTCAGTAGCACATACACCAGTATCTAGTGAAGGAACAACGATGATTAGTTGCTTTTTACCTGATGCGCCACCAACTGTTACGTCACCTAGACCGTCTGAGTTTACAACTGTGATTGCGGGGGCTTTGTCGCCAACGTTGATTTCTGTACCTAGAAGTTCTACTTCTGTACCTTTGAATTTAGTAGTTGCCATATTGGGCTCCTGTATTATTAATTTTTATGTCGGAAGTTTACACGGAAATCGAAAATCTTCTCTTAACGACTTTAAGGTTCGATTTAGCCAAGTTTTATTTAAGCTTGGAAAAGAGTATTTTAAAGTGGTGCTCTTGGTGTCGCTTGAAGTTGCGTGATCTCTGTAAAATCCTTGTTCAAATACATCTCTACTGCCACACGTCCTATCATAGCCGCGTTGTCAGAGCAGTATGTGAGTTCTGCCAAATATAGCTTTGCACCATAAGGCTTTAACATCACTTCTATCTTCTCACGTAAGTAGAGGTTGGCACTTGCCCCACCAACTATCGCAAAGTTTTTAGGAGGATTTTCTACAAGGTACTTTTTGATCTTTCGTACCAAATGCTCGCTTGCCACTTCTTGAAAAGAGGCAGCAATATCAGGATAATCTGCTTCACTTCCTGCCTCAACGGCTAAACGTACTGCATTTTTGATACCGGAATATGAAAAAGCAAAGATCTTTTTTTGTTGCAGTGGTATGGTGAACTTATAACGTTTAGGATCACCCTCTTTTGCCAACTTCTCAATAACAGGTCCACCCGGATAAGGCAGACCCATCATTTTGGCGACCTTGTCAAAACTCTCACCAAAACTGTCATCCATGGTAGAAGCAACAGTTTTCATCTCATCCAAACCTTGAACCTCTACAACTTGAGTATGCCCACCTGAGACTAGAAGCACCGTTTGAGGGAATACCGTCTCTTTATCAATGAACAGTGAGTAGATATGGCCTTTAAGATGGTTAACTGCGATCAAAGGCAGCTCTAGCGAGACACTCAAAGCCTTAGCCATCGTAATCCCTTCGATCAAGGTTACTGACAGACCCGGAGCATTGGTTACAGCAATGGCTTTTAGTTTTGGAAAATATGGCACACACTCTTCTAAGATCTTAGGAAGTGCCTCTGCATGTAGACGAGAAGCCAGCTCCGGAACCACCCCGCCATAAACGGCATGTTCAAGTTCTTGAGAAATCTTTTTATGAAACACTAGCTTTTTAGTCTCTATGTCAGTGATCGCAATGGAACTGTCATCACAAGAGGACTCTATAGATAAGATCATCCCATTTTCCATTTACGATTCTCCATTTTCTTGATTGAGGTACTCAAGCACCCACGGCCACTCGCCATAACCACTCTCCGCATTGATATGTCCGGCTTTATGTAAAACTTTCATCTCGACACCCAAACCTTTTTGCAAAGCATTAGCTTCATCAGGTGTCATGTAAGGGTCATTGTCAGAAGTCACTAACATCACTTCATCAGCAAATAAATCTGTTGGCACTACTACCGGAAAAAATGTCTTAATCGTCTCTAGTTCTAAGTCCAATCTTGGTGGTGCGACCAATAGGAGACGTTTCACTCGCTTTATCTCACCCTCGTTACAGAGATGAAACCAGACCGTGTTGGCCAGAGAATGACAGATGACTGTGTCCGGTTGGAATTCACTTAGTAGTTTTTTAAACTGTTTGACCCATCTGTTTTTAGTCGGAAAATGAGGATTGTCTAAAAGAGGAAAGGAGACCTGTCCATAATCTTTAGCCAACTCTCCCGCCAGCCACGACTGCCAATGCGGGTAGTCACTGCCACCCCAACCATGTAAAAGCAGTACTTTTTTACGCATTACATCGCCTTGATATAGTCACGAACGGTACTGTCTAAAACAAATACTTCTTCAATACTTTTCGGTTCATCTATAAACTTTTCAAAAGCAGTGATCACACGTTCAGAGATCTCTAAAAAGCTTATTTCACCTGCCACAAACAGTTCTATTGCCGCTTCATTAGCCGCATTTACCACAACACCCCGTTTAGGATTAGCAATAAGCTCTTCACGTATCTTCCATATAGGGTAACGATCTATAGTGATCTCTCTGAACTCTAAAGAGCCTACTTCTAAAAGGTTGATGGGTTTTAAAATGGCCTCATCTGCCTTACCCATCACCGCGTAAGCAATAGGCAGTTGCATGTTCGCTTTAGCAAAATGTGCCGTAGTAGAGCCGTCTTTATAGTCTATGAGCGCATGAATGAGTGACTTGGTCTCGATGAGGGCATCGTACTGACCTTCACCAAAGAGCCAGCGTGCCTCTAACAACTCAAACATCTTGTTCATCATGGAAGCAGAGTCTATGGTGATCTTCTGACCCATTGACCAGTTAGGATGTTTTTGGGTATCTGCCAAGGTAGCACTTTGTATCTTTTCGAGTGGCCAGTCTCTAAAAGCACCACCACTCGCCGTGATGAGCATACGTTCTATAGGACGGTCGGTACTGTTAAGGTACCAAAGACCAAAGTGTTCACTGTCAATAGGCTGGATCATAGACATGTCTATAAACGCTCCACCTGCCACCAAAGACTCTTTATTGGCCAAGGCCACTTTTTTACCACACTCTATAGCTTTTAAAGTTGGTTTGAGGCCCATAAAACCTACCAGAGCATTGACGACTAACATCCCTTTAGCCTCTTCAATAGCATCCAAAATCGCTTCGTCACCTTGGCGTACATCATGATGCTTGACTTGAGAGACATCTGCTCTATCAGAGACAACAATAATAGAAGGTTGATGTTTTTGTATCTGTTCATTAAGTAAGGTAAGGTTGGTACCCGCGACTAAGACATCAATTGGAAGATGAAATTTCTCAGCAATAGCAAGCGTGTTGACCCCGATGGAGCCCGTACAGCCTAAGACGATCAAACTACGCCAACCCTCTAAGCAGTACCACCATCATAACGGCACCAAAAAGGTAACCATCAATACGGTCAAGCGCTCCACCGTGTCCAGGCAGGAAGTTTCCACTGTCTTTAACATCGGCTTTACGTTTCAAAAAGCTCTCGAAAAGGTCTCCAAAAACAGAGATCGCAGCCGTTGCAGCGGAGATGATGATCGCACTCCAGGCACTGACCTCATAAACACCAACAACCAGACCAAAGATCATACCAATCGTGATCCCGCCAAGAACCCCTTCGAGGGTCTTGTTCGGAGAGGTCGGTGAGAACTTTGTCTTGCCGATGCTTTTACCCACGACGTAGGCACCGATGTCAGTACCCGCCACGATCATGATCATCCAGAAGATCGCATAGATGCCATGGTCTGCATAAAGCGTAAGCATAAAGAGCATTCCCGCTGTCGGGTAGATAAAGCCCAACAGCGACTTGACCTCTTTTTTCGGATCATAAACATACATCGCTGCCACTATAAGCGCTGCGATAAGAAACAGATCATCCGCTTTAGGATAGAACGCAGCAACGGCCCAGAGCGCTCCGGCAAGATAGATGTTACTATTCTTCTCTACCCCAAACAGCGCATTGGCTTCACGAAAAGCCACCAGATATATGACACCCATAGTCGCCCAAATGAGTAAAAAGTTGTTGAAGATCCCGATGAGGATCACTACTGCGAGCAAGATTACTGCCGTATCGATGCGTTCTTTGTGGTCGGTGTAGATTTTTGTCAATGCCATATTATTTCACTATTGATTAGATTTAAGACAATTAGAGCTGTCTTTTGATATCGTGATTATATCCTACTTGAGATTTAGTGTAATCTCAATACTATTTTCACCTGCCTCTTTGGTAAAACCGATCTCTCTGTATTTTGCTATCTGTTCGAGATTAAGAGCCTCTTGTTCACTTTCGACAATAACCTTAAGTGCTTTACCTTTATAACCATTAAGCGTAGACTTCACTTGGTGCATCATGTCGGGGATCATCATGCCGCGACGCGGATCGAGTGGCATCCCTCGTGTGTCTAAGACACCATCTTTTAGATTTTTAGGTACCTGATACTCATCCATAAGACGCTGAGAAGAGGCTTTCCACGCCTCTTTGCTGAGATCTGCCGGTCCAAAAAGTGCACAGTGGCAGGTACCATATTCTTTGATCTCATCTTCGACAAATTCACAGGGACACATCATTTTTTTGTCAAGTTCTTTGTCACCTGAGGGCTCAAAACAGGGGCAATAGCGCTTGCCAAAAGTCTCTTCCATCTCACAAAGGTTACTCTTGAGGTTGGTCGCCATCATCCAGCTCGGATTGATTGCATAGTCGTTCTGCTCACAATACTTCTCCATCCAGCGCTGCTGCTTTTTAGCTGGTTCTTTGTACTTAAAATAGTCTTTGAAAAAACCTATCATCATGTTTAACATTTGCTGCTCCTAATATTTTTGCGATTATAGAGAATTAATGTTGAACCCGAGCTATACAAAAGTAGTAATCTTAAAACTTGTATTGCAAACCTATATAAAGCAGTGATGATGTTTGGGAATACTCTCTTTGCATCTCATAAGGCGCATCTTCGGAATCTGAAACACGATAAAAGTATAGATCTTGCTCATATGCCACACGAACACCTACTCCATTTAAGATGTTTGGTTCATATTGTAAACCCAAACTATAATGCGGTGCGAAGTTCCCCCACCCTTGAGCCTCTGCTTTAAGATTTGTTTGATCACCATAAACAAAAGCAAGACCCATGCTGATAAAAGGTCTAAACTGTGCATCAAACATAGAAAAACCAATATTAGGACCAAGAAACAGTTCATAAGGCTCATATTTGTACCCTTTGTCTCCTCTATA
>JALWKG010000096.1 GCA_027081565.1 Helicobacteraceae bacterium | reverse complement strand
TTTTGCCATGTGTTATGCTGGGTATCAGTTTGGACATTTTGTACCACGTTTGGGGGATGGACGAGCTATTAACCTAGGTAAGAGTGATAGTGGTTGGAACCTGCAACTAAAGGGTGCTGGTCAAACACTTTACTCACGTCAAGGTGATGGTCGTGCAGTGTTGCGTTCTTCGATACGTGAGTACCTTATGAGTGAGGCGATGTGTGGGTTGCACATCGCGACCTCTCGTGCTTTAGCATTGATAGGTTCAGACCATGATGTGGCCAGAGAGCGTTGGGAAAAAGGGGCTATAGTTCTGCGTATGTCGACTTCATGGGTGCGTTTTGGCACCTTTGAGTACTTCTATGCCAAAAAGCAGTATGACAAACTAAAAGTCTTGGCAGACTACGTTATAGATGAGAGTTATACCCATCTTAAAGGCAAAAAAGATGCTTATTTCTTGATGTTTGAGGAGTTAGTAGACAGAACAGCACTCCTGCTTGCTAAATGGCAGGGTGTAGGCTTTAACCATGGTGTGATGAACACCGACAACATGTCAATGGCAGGTTTGACCATAGACTATGGTCCTTTTGCCTTCTTGGATGATTATGACTTTAACTATACCTGTAATCATACTGACACACAGGGACGTTATGCCTTTGGTCAGCAACCGGCCGTAGCGCAGTGGAACTTGAGTATGCTCATGCATGCCCTCTCTCCACTGATCAATATGGAACGGATGCAAAAAGCTTTAGAGAAGTATGCGGAGTTGTATCAAGCGTACTACATGAGTTTTATGTGTAAAAAGTTAGGCTTACTAACAAGTGATGAAGATGATGAAGCAACACTGCGTTGGCTCTTTGGAGTCATGCAACAAGCAGAGATAGACTATACCTTCTTCTTTAGGACCTTAAGCCGCTATGATGGTGATAAAACAGCCCTGTTAGCACTGTGTGAACTGCAAGATCCTTTGCGTGAATGGTTAGAACATTATGATCAACGTTTGGAAAAAGAGGTGACCTCGACTGAGGCACGTCACAAACAGATGTTAGCGACCAATCCTAAGTATGTTTTGAAAAACTATATGTTGCAGTATGCTATTGATAAGGCAAATCGAGGAGACTTTAGTGGAGTGAATGATATGTTGACTTTGGCACGTGCTCCTTTTGATGAGCACCCTGAGATGGAAAGTTTTGCGTGGATTTCACCTAAAAGTGTTAAGAACTTAAAATTGTCTTGTTCATCGTAAAGGATGAACTGTTATTTTATAATATGAGTGTTTAACCCTTTTAGTTGTGTTCTAGTTTAAATTTTATCTTGCTTCCCTTTCTTTTTTTGACTCAGCAAAAATAGAAACACACAGCACTAAAGTGCCGTACAGAACGGAACTAAATTCCGTATCGTAAAAAAACTGACTCTAGCGGGCTTTACCCAAGGGCATTTCCTTTGGTCACAATGTCGGTAGCTACCGACTTCCCTCTCTCCATTTCATTTCTGCCTAAAAATGCCAAACTCGACTACGTCTCAGACAGTGTCATTTTCTTAACGGCAGAAATAAAACTCCGTTCGGCCTTGCAGATGCTAGAGAAGAGCTCAAGTGGTGACGCATCAATTAAAGTGTAAGCTACACCGCTTTCATCCCAATTCAAACAAATTCAGGATACTAACAGTAGGAGTCGTAGCAATATAAAGAACGATAATCTAATTGCTTTAGATAATAAGCTCTTTATTCTCAACAACAGCGTCTCTCTTCTTTTCTCGAAAATTACTTCTCTGACGCGACAGAGAAGTAAAGTTCGGTTCGCCACAGTTGAAATAACAAGGTAGCATTTAAACAAGATAGAGTTTCTAAATCCCACTATCAGAGAAATCAAGAAGGTAATCAACAGCACTAAGGGAGATAAGGGGAAACAACTTTTTTACGCTATTAAGGGGAGGCAGTCCATCACTGGACACCTTTTAGCGATTGACAACCAAAGTATCCGCAATAAGATCATGCAGAGCCTGCTTATTTTTAGTAAAGGCAGCCATGATAAAACCAATCATAAAGATAATTGAAAGGTATTTTGAGAAGTAACGTATGGTTGCTCTGACAAAGGTCAGGCGCTCTCCGTCGCCATCAGTGACGTAGATACCCAAGAGACGTTTACCAAGGGTTGCTTGTAAGGGGGAACTCTCGTGCAGGGCAAAATAGAGCCAAAACAAGATGACATCCATCAGCATCCCAAACTGACTGAACTTAAACATAAGCTCCGGATCGTGCATCATACCGCCGATAACCATACCCACACCCATCATCAATAAAAAGGTAAGTAGTCCCAAGATGATGGCGTCTATCATAACAGCAACAAAACGTTTCCAAAAGCCGGCATTATTCATTACAAGATCCTTAATTAATTGTCTCAGAAGTATACATAACAATAATTAATCCATTGAACAAGTGCAATGGTTAAGCAAAAATGATAGTTAGAGATTTTTTCTTTTTTTCAACAAGAATCAATATGATTTTGGTCATAATCATTAACTTTTTTGTAGCTAGACATAATCTAAAACTACAACTATGAATTCACAATTCAGGCAGATATTATGACAACCATTAACCGAAAAAAGATCTACAATCCAGAATCTAACGAGCATGTAAATGATCGTAAGATCTTTGGTGGAAACCCAACGGGTATTTTTGAACTTAACAACATTAAGTACCAGTGGGCTTATAACTTGTGGGAAGTGATGTTAAACAACACTTGGTTTCCTAAAGAGGTCGACATGACCCGTGATACCAATGACTATAAAAACCTGACAGAGGGTGAAAAAGCGGCGTATGACAAGACCCTTTCACAACTTATTTTTATGGACTCACTGCAGACTAACAACCTTATTGACAATGTGAACCCTTATGTCACAGCACCGGAGATCAACCTTATTTTGGTTCGTCAGTCATTTGAAGAGGCGCTGCACTCTCAGTCTTACGCTGTTATGGTGGATTCCATCTCTCAAAACTCTGCAGAGATCTATGACTTGTGGCGTCAAGATGCGATGTTGAAGTCCAAAAATGATGCTATCGCCATAAAGTATGAAGTCCTTTCTGAGAACCCAACCTCAGAAAACTTCTTAAAAGCCTGTTTTGCAAACCAGATCCTGGAAGGTCTCTACTTCTATAGTGGCTTTGCCTACCTCTACACATTGGCGCGTTCAGGCAAGATGCTCGGTTCTGCACAGATGATCCGTTTTATTCAACGTGATGAAGTGACACACCTTATTTTGTTCCAAAACCTTATTAATTCGATCCGTCGTGAACATCCTGAGCTTTTCACCAAAGAGCTACTCGACGAAGTCTATGCGATGTTTAGAGAAGCGGTAAGACTTGAGGTCTCTTGGGGTAAGTACATCACACAAGGGCAGATCCTCGGTCTGACAGATGAGATCATTGAACAGTATATTCAGTTCCTTGCTGATGAGCGTCTGCGTGCGGTGAAACTCGAGCCGATCTATAATGTTAAAAACCCTATTAAATGGGTGGATGACTTTGCTTCATTTAATGACCAAAAGACCAACTTTTTTGAAGGTACCGTAGCCAACTACTCTAAAGGCTCTCTGGATTTTGACGACTTTTAAACAGCGTCCGCTCTGTTCACTTGCCTTTACAAGTGAAAACCATAGTTATGAAGAGAACCTCTCTTCACTCTGCACGATTATAAAAGAGACCCCTCTTGACGCTGTTGTTGTTACCCCTGAACTTGCTGTTACCAATTTTGATTATGATCATTTTGATGTTGCAGCAGCTTTTTGCGAACGTATTACAGAAGCTTTTTTAGGGCTGTCACAAACCCGTATAATAGTTGCTACTATGATAGAGAAACGTCAAGGTGGCAAGTTTTATAACATAGCAAAGGTCTTTTATCAAGGCAAAGTGGTTCATCAGCAGGCCAAAGTGGAACTGTTCAAGTTTGGTGGTGAGCATGACTACTTTAGTGCCGGTTCTGAAGATGAGATCATGCTTTTTGAGGTTGCTGGTCTGCGTTTGGGACTGCTGATCTGTTTTGAGATTCGTTTTAAGCAGTTTTGGAAAAGACTCGAGGGTGCAGATGTTTTGTTAATTCCTGCACAATGGGGTAAACTACGCACGCAAAACTTTGTCTCACTGACCAATGCGCTTGCCATCATGAATCAGTGTTATGTTGTGGCCTCCGACACGGCCAACAGCGACACAACGGGTATGAGTGGTATTATCACCCCTTTTGGTGATGAGACACGTAATGCAGGACGTGAGACCTTGGAAGTTTTGTATAAAGAGAAAGAGGTGTTGAAAATGCGCCGATATTTGGATGTAGGTATATCGTGATAGACAAAATAACAGCAATTAAAACCACCCGTATGGCTGACGAGATCGACAAGGTCTTTAGACTCTCTCCTGAGGTCAAACAGGCCATCATCAACACCAACCGTGAGAAGTTTGTGCCTGTAGCAATGAAACAACATGCCTACAAACTCGATGCCTTGCCTATAGGTGCCAAACAGTGGATCTCCTCTCCTCTGACCGTAGCAAAGATGACGGAGTATCTGGAACCAGAGGGTGCAGACCGTGTCTTGGAGATAGGTTGTGGCAGTGGTTATCAGGCCGCAGTGCTTTCACACCTTTTTAGAGGTGTCTTCTCTATAGAGCGGATCGAACCTTTGATCGTAGAGGCAAAACAGCGTTTTCGTGAACTGGGTATCAACAATGTCCATACCCGTACTGACGATGGACAAAAAGGGTGGGTACAGTATGCGCCTTATGATCGCATTCTATTTTCAGCAGCACCTACACATATCCCTCAGATCTTGATCGATCAGTTGGCCCCTCGCGGTGTCATCGTAGCACCAATGGAGAAAAATGGTCAGCAAGTCATCACCCGTTTTGTAAAGATCGGCGAAGAGTTGATGGAAGATGAACTAGAAGTGTGTGAATTTGTCCCTGTTCTTGATGGTGTTCAACGATAATAAATCTTTAAGAACCTTTCCACGTAGTATTAGCTATTATAATTTAAAATAATTGTACTGTTGTCAGTAGACAGTTACGGTGAGTACTAAGGTTATAGATGAAGCAACTCTTAATTTCTCTCTTCTCTCTATTTTTATTACAGTTTCCATTGATGGGTGCAACACCCTTCAACCTTGAAGGATTGAAAGCTGTAAACATTCTGATCTTAGATGAAAACGACATCTTGACACCTGTACAAGAGCAGCAGTTGAAAACAGCGATTAAAGAGAAACTTTAAAAAAATGGTATTGCCTGTCAGAAAGACGGTGTGGGTGCGATATTTCTAAAACTTCATGCTATTGCACTAGAGAAGAGTACTGTTATTCACTTGACATTAGGTGTTGGAGAAGAGACAAAGGTGCCGCGTGGTTCTGAGGTATTGAGCTATGCATTGACTTATAGTCTCCATGAGATGATAGAGAGTCATGACATCTACAAAGATGTGTATGAACACAGCATCAACTACCTGTTAGATGATTTTATAGAACAGTTAGAAGAAGACAATGAACAGTAAGGTGAGATGATGGAGATGCAAAAGATGTGGAACGACAAGTTTTCAAGAGAGGGCTTTTTATATGGGAAAGAGCCCAATACCTTTTTAGCGTCCCAAAGCACGCTTCTACGTCCAAACAGTAAGCTTCTGATGCTTGGAGAGGGCGAAGGGCGTACGGCTTGTCATATGGCCTCTTTAGGGCATGAGGTACATGCTTTGGATGCTTCTGATGTGGGCTTGGCCAAAACAGCAGCCTTAGCACAGGAGATGGGTGTTGATGTCAAGACAATTCATGCAGACTTGAGTCGTTGGCAGAGTGACCAAGAGTATGATGGGATCATGACCTCTTTTTTACATCTACCAGAGCCTCTACGCACTAAAGCCTTCACCCATGCACTCGACATACTGAGTAGTGGAAGTTATTTTATGGGGGAGTTCTTTGCGCAAGAGCAGATGCAACGTGACACTGGAGGTCCTAAAGTCTTAGCACTACTTTACACCCTGGAGTCGATGAAAGCTATCGTAACACGAGATGATATTCGGATCATTAAGCTT
>JALWKG010000095.1 GCA_027081565.1 Helicobacteraceae bacterium | reverse complement strand
AAAGAGCCATAGAGAGGTTTTAGAGCGTGAGACAGAACAGGCGTATGTCTATTTTGGTTCGCCTTACAATCTCAAAGTAGATGATGAAGATGCTTACAAAGCACGTGTGGGTACCTTTATCTTAGGTACAGGTGGTTTTGGAAGTCGTTTGATGGAAGAGATCCGTGTGAAGAGAGGTTTGGCGTACTCAGCCTATGCTCGTGTGCATGTTACCCGTTCACATGTCTACTTTAGTGGATACCTCCAGACTAAGTTGGAGTCTCAAAAAGAGGCAGAAGCAACAGTAAAAGAGGTGATAGCTACCTTTGTTAAAGGTGGTGTGACTCAAGAGGAACTCGACCAGGCAAAGAAATTTTTGCTCGGTTCGGAACCTCTGCGTGTAGAGACCCTCTCTCAACGTCTCTCCCGTACTTTCCAGGAGTTTTACAAAGGTCAAGCACTTGGTTCTAGTTTGAAAGAGTTAGAGAAGATCGAGGCTTTGACACTTCAAGACCTTAACACCTACATCAAAGCACACACAGAGATCAATGATCTCTCGTTTGCTATAGTGACAGACAAAAAAAGTAAATAATCGGGGTGCGTGTTTTATACACGTTCTCTCTTCTCCTTCAATATAACTCAGCATAATCTATTTCAAATCAACACTCGTACATATAGGTTTGGTTGAGCACTCTTATATTCTAAGAATCTTTGACCTGCCTTGTAATACATTTTAAAAGAGATATATATGTCACTCCTGCGCAGGCAGAAACTCACGAATTGAAAACTTTAACGTGTAGATTATCTGTATGTCCAACAGTGATAGCGTGCTTAAATACAGTAGCACTGCATACATGATAAACAAAATGCTTAGAGGTCTATTTGCGTTGGTAAATTATTTTGAAAATGATTAGTTGTAGATGATGTAAAAGGAAGTTGAAAAGAAGCTATGAGACGTTTATGCCTCATAGTGAAAAGTTAACTGCTTACTGAGCAGGGATAGAGAGCCATTTTTCTCCAAGTGCTGTAAGGTAACCTGTCTTTTCCATACGGTCAAGGAAGTTCTGAGTCCAGTTGATAAAGTGTGTGTCATTAGCATTCATTGCGATACCAATAGGCTCATAAGTCAAACGAGAGAAGATAGAGATGAACTGGTCATCAGGGTTGTTGACAACAGTGGCTTGACAGATAGGGAAGTCTGTTAACATGGCATCTGCTTTACCTGTACGTACCATCTCAATAGCGGTCTCTTGTGACTGAGATGGAAGAATTGTTGCTTTTTTCATAAGTGCTTTGGCAAATGCCTCACTTGTTGAACCTTTGATGACTACAAGGTTACTCTGCTTGTCTGTCAGTTCAGATTTTTTGGCGTTTGCAAGATCAGGGATCTTAGTAATAAGACATTTTCCGGAAGTCAAGTAAGGACCGACAAAAGCCACTTTAGTATTACGATCAAGTGTCATAGTGTAGTTTGAGAGTACCACATCAACGGTTCCGTTGGCTACAGCACCTTCGAGTTCATTAAGAGGCATAACTTTGATGACAAGCTTTACTTTAAGTGCATCAGCCATAACTCTTGCCAAGTCGATGTCCAGACCAACAACGTCACCATTTTCGAGTTGGCGTGTCATTGGTGTCATGTTTCCTGAAGTACCAAGAACGAGTGCCCCTTTCTCTTGTACTTTAGCGATAGTAGATACAGGTGCCGGAGTCGCGCCACCACAGCCTGAAAAGATCAATGTCAGTGCAACAAGTGCAGCAAAGATACCTTTAGATAGAGTCATTGTGTTTCCTTGTGAAAAGTTTCGCGTATCATAACACCTTTTTTGCTAATGTAAGCGATTATCAATAAGCCACTGTATAAGTGATATCGACTATAAAACTACAAAGCAGTTGAAAAGAGACAATAGTCTTATGAAAACCTTAAATTAAGTACCACTTAAGTTTATTCCCCTATACTTCCGCTACCAAAAAATAATGAAAGGGTGCAATATGAAATTTACAAAAATTGCAACACCTGAGCAGATCAAACAAGACTGGATCTTGATCGACGCTGAAGGTAAGACTTTCGGTCGTTTAATTACTGAGGTTGCAACACACCTTCGTGGTAAAAACAAGCCGTACTTTACTCCAAACCTTGACTGTGGTGACTATGTAGTTATCATCAACGCTTCTAAAGCAAAGTTCAACGGTGCTGGCAAACTAGCAAACAAAGAGTATTTCTCTCATAGTGGTTACTTCGGTTCTACTAAGAGTGTTAAAATGACAGACCTTCTTGAGAACAACCCTGAGAAACTGTTTAGACTTGCAACACGCGGTATGCTTCCAAAAACGAAGCTTGGCCGTGCAATGTTGAAAAAATTAAAGATTTACGCTGGTGCTGAGCATCCTCACACAGCGCAGATCGCTAAGTAAGGATTGATAGATGGCAAAAATCTACGCAACAGGACGTCGTAAAGCGTCTATCGCAAAAGTATGGTTAACTCCAGGTACAGGTCAAATGACAATCAACGGTCTTTCACTAGACGCATGGTTGGGTGGTCTTGAAGCTAAAAAGCTTCGTGTTAAACAGCCATTGGTTCTTTGTAAACAAGACACATCTGTTGACATCGTAGCAACTACTCTTGGTGGTGGTTTCGGTGGTCAAGCAGACGCACTTCGTCACGGTATCTCTCGCTGTTTGGTAAAGATGGACGATTCACTTCGTGCTACTCTTAAGCCAGAAGGCATGATGACTCGTGATTCACGTGTTGTCGAGCGTAAGAAACCAGGTAAGCGTAAAGCACGTCGTTCACCTCAGTTCTCTAAGCGTTAATCGTTACACTTTTTTACAATGCCTTCGGGTGTTGTAACTCTCTTTTCCTATTTCTTCTTTATACATTAAGTTTTATTGAACATTTCATCCTCTTATATTTAATTCAGTTTTCACTTTTTATCTGCTAAAATTTTATTTCAACTTTTACTGCCCTTCACCAAAGTCTCTACATGTTGAGAGATTTTTCTGAACTGCTCTGAAAGTAAAAATGAATACTTGTCTCAACAAGACAAAAAAGGAGTAGTGACTTGAAAAAGATCACAATGGCATTAGTATCATCATTGATCGCAATGAGTGCTACTGCTGCAACAACAGATGTTGACAATCCAGTAGACTGGTTTGCTGAGGGTAAAGCCCACGGTAATATCAAGTACTACTTTATTGAGACACAAAAAGAGAACAGCGCAACTAGTCTTGACTCTAGTGCATATGCCCACGCTGTTGGTGGTCAATTGGGTTATACAACAGCAAAACTTTATGGTTTTACAATGGGTGCGACCTTTATGACTACCAACCCCTTTGGCTTACCTGATAATGTTGACACCTCGATCATTGGTCGCGACAATGCCGTTCAGATTGGCTTGAGCCCTGGTGACCCCGTAGCTCAAAAGGGATTTTCTGTCCTCGGTGAAGCATATTTAGATTATCAATTCCAAGGTCTAGATGCTTGGTATGGTCGTCGTATTGAAAAAACTCCTTTGGTCAACCCAAAAGAGGTTCGTATGATCCCTTCTTCTATCGAAGGTGGTGATGTCTCTTATAGCTTTGAAAATGGTCTGAAACTGGGTGCTGGTTACCTTGACAAGTTCAAACAGCGTACTTCCAGCGAGTTCCACAATATGGTCAAACATGCTTTAGGTGACCAAGCAATAGCTATTACCGGTTCTGACAGTGGTAGTGTTATTCCTGCCTATATGGAGTGGCGTGATGCCCATCATACGGTACGCCTCTACAACTACTTTACACAGGACTTCGTAAATTCGATGTACTTCGATGCAACACATAAGCATCAGGTGAACGATGATTTTACCTGGTTCGCAGGGATTCAGGGGATGCACCAGCATGGTATTGGTTATGCTCAGTCTGCGACCTTTAATACCAAGCTTGCTGATGGAACAGATACGACTGCAACTGCAGATATTAATGCACGTTTCTTTGGTCTAAAAGCCGGTGCTACTTATGCCGACAGCTCATTTTTACTGGCTTATACCAACGTGTTAGGTTCAAGAGACAACGAACATAACTCATTAACCCTTCCATGGGATGGTACGCCACTTTTTACTGACATGATTACTTCAAATGACCTCTTTACTTCTAACTATGGTCAAGGTATGACGAGTAGTGGTGGTTATATTGCAGGTACCTCTGGTATTAAAGCTGGTTACACTCAGAAGTATGACTTTACAGGTGTTAAAGGTTTTAAGTCGGTTTTATCTTATGCGTATTATGATAACAACAACTTTATTGATGCACAACAAGACATTAACCTGGTCTTAGGTTATAGCGTTAGTGATTTTTCTCTGGTACTTAAAGGTATTTGGGTAGATAACAATGCAGGCAACACAGCCGCTGACACAGATGTCAAAGCAGGTGAGACTGGTGCTTCGATCGCACAGATCGACACACTAACACAGTATCGCGTTATTGCGAACTGGAAATTTTAATTCAAAGGGAATAACAATGAAAAAAACAATTTTAGCAATGAGTGCGGCAGCACTTCTAATGACAGGATGTGGCGGTAGCGAAGCAGAGGCACCAGCACCGAAAAAAGCAATAGCACCAGCAGAGCATGCAGAAGCAGCGCACCACGAAAAGCACTGGAACTATGAAGAGAATGGTCCTGCACATTGGGATGAGTTCTCTAAAACCTGTGGAACAGGTCATACACAGTCACCGATCAACATTATTCCTGGTAAATCTGTAGAGATGAACCACCAGTACGACCTTAGTATGCATGAAGATGTTCACACTAGCGCATCTGTAATCGATAACGGTCACTCTATTAAAGTTACACCTAAAACAGGTGGTGAGATCACACTTCATGGTGAAAAGTTTAAGCTTCTTCAGTTTCACTTTCATGGTAAAAGTGAGCATACAGTAGATGGTAAACGTTACGATATGGTGGTACATATGGTACATCAAAACCCAAAGACAAAACAACTTGCAGTTGTTGCTGTTTTCTTTAAAGAGGGGAAGGCTGATCCTATCTTGGACAAAGTCATTAATAATGTTGGTGGTGAGATCGAAGTAGATCCACAGGATCTTCTTCCAAAAGATACAGCACACTACTACCACTACATCGGTTCATTGACAACACCACCATGTTCAGAAAACGTTCAGTGGTACCTTCTGAAAGAGCCGGTAGAAGCTTCTAAAGAGCAGATCGAAGCCTTTAGAAAGTACTACGTAGACAACGAACGTCCTGTTCAAGAACTGTATGATCGTCACGTAGAGTCTAACTAAGAACACCTTACTAGAGCAGACTTACTGCTCTAGCTTTACCCACTTCTTTTCTCTATCTACTTTTTAAACATCATTTTTTTATCACTGTTAAAACAAATAAGCTATACTCATCTTTGAGATTAGAAAACCATCTCATTATGTTTAGAGGTATATTATGGCAGCAGAGACACTGATCAAAGGCAATGCGCTTTTTCAAGAGAGTTATTTTAAAAAAAATGAGACAGAGTTAGTTCGTTTGGCCAAAGAGGGACAAAACCCAAAATCATTGTACATCGGTTGTTCAGACTCCCGGGTTATCCCTGACCTGATGATGCAGACTAACCCTGGCGACATGTTTGTTATTCGTAATGTTGGTAACTTTGTCGCCCCTTACAGTCCCAGTGTAGATTACCATTCGACCGCTTCAGCTATAGAGTATGCGGTGAGTGTGTTAGAAGTTGAAGAGATCATTATCTGTGGACATACCCATTGTGGTGCCTGTAAAGCGCTGTTTGAGACCGTAGATGATCCTGAACTCATCCATACCAAGCATTGGCTGAAGTTAGGTGAACCGGCTAAAGAGTTGGCCATAAAAGCTATTGGCGCAGATGCTGATAAAGAGAGACTCCTTCGCTTGACTGAGCAGTTCTCTATTATTACTCAGTTAGAGAACCTCTTGACCTATCCTTCTGTGCAACGTCGTGTCAAAACAGGAGAGATCAATATCCATGGTTGGTACTATGACATTGAAAATGGGAACATAGATTACTATGATCCAGAGCACTGCCTGTTTCAGCCTATAAGTAGTTTAGAGAGCTAAGGTCTCTA
>JALWKG010000094.1 GCA_027081565.1 Helicobacteraceae bacterium | reverse complement strand
GTGCGGACGAGAGGACTTGAACCTCCACACCGTGAGGCACCAGATCCTAAGTCTGGCGTGTCTACCAATTCCACCACGTCCGCGTTTGTTAACATTAATAATTTTCTCAAATAACATCTATATATTTTGATTCTCTGTCTTAAAAACAGAAGCTTCAGTGCCATAGCGGCTAGCAAAGTGGTACGCCCTAAAGGATTCGAACCTTTGGCCTACGCCTTAGAAGGGCGTTGCTCTATCCAGCTGAGCTAAGAGCGCGTATAATACTGGTACGCCCGACAGGGTTCGAACCTGTAACCGGCGGTGCCGAAAACCGCTACTCTATCCAGTTGAGCCACGGGCGCACACTGTAAAATTTTTTATTTATATTTTGTTTTTAAATCAATGGGGTGGGATACGGGATTCGAACCCGCGACCCCCGGCACCACAAACCAGTGCTCTAACCAACTGAGCTAATCCCACCATATAAAGGTTTTAAAAAGTAAATATAAAAATGGTCGGGGCGAAAGGACTCGAACCTTCGACCCCCTGGTCCCAAACCAGGTACTCTAACCAGACTGAGCTACGCCCCGACCCATATCAGCTAAAATGATTAATCAGATTAGTGAGGCGGAATTATAGGATAAAATAAGTAACTTGTCAATAGCAAAATGGATTCTAGCCGTATTAAAGTGAAATTTCTTTATAATAAGGGCTATTATAAACAGGAAATTAGTATGAAAATAGCACGTTTTAGTCGTATCGGTTTTATTTTGGCAGCTGCTGGAAGCGCGGTTGGCTTGGGGAATATTTGGAAGTTTCCTTACATTACTGGTGAAAATGGTGGTGGTGCTTTTGTTTTTGTCTATCTTATTACCGTGTTAATGATAGGTTTTACGCTGATGATCGCTGAGATGTTGATCGGTTATGTAGGGAGACGTGACAGTGTCAGTGATTTTGAAGAGCTGGCGCCGCGGCATAAAAACTTTTGGAAGTATGGCGGCTTTATGAGTATAGCGGGTTTGATCATCATGACCTTCTACTCTCCTGTTATAGGTTGGACCTTTCATTTTGTTTTACTTTCTCTTGGTTCTCTTCCTTCAAGTGTTGATGTGGCTAAAGAACATTTTACAGCGTTATTGTCTCTAGATATTGGGACGCAGATCTTCTACCACACGCTTGTCTTTTTATTTGTGACAACGGTGGTAGCTAGAGGGATCAAAGGGGGTATTGAGAAGTTGAACTTTTTTTTAATGCCTGTACTTATTGTTACCATGGGAAGTATGTTTGTTTACGCTACTACACTCTCTGGCTTTGCCCAGTCTTGGGATTTTATGTTTGGAGTGGACTGGAGTAAACTAACTTCTGCCTCCTTGGTAACAGCCGTAGGCCATGCCTTTTTCACGCTCTCTTTGGGTATGGCCACCATTTTGACCTATTCAGCCTCTCTTCCTAAGGACAGTAACTTGGTACGCAGTTCACTGATTGTTATCGCTTTAGATACCGGTATTGCACTGGTGGCAGGTCTGACTCTGTTTACTTTTTTATATGAGTATGGTGCTTCTCCATCGGCAGGACCGGGTCTGGTCTTTATTTCCCTTCCGGCAGTCTTCTCTGAGATGGGCGTAGCAGGACACTTTTTTGCTTTTACTTTTTTTGTGGCATTAGCTTCAGCAGGACTTACCTCGGCAGTCTCGTTAGTAGAACCTTTTATACAGTACCTGGTTGACCGTTTCAAGTTTAGCCGTTTAAAAGCATCGGTGGCTTCGGGTCTCTTCTTTTATATTTTTGGTATTGTGGCGATCCTCTCAACCTCTAAAGAGTATGGTGAGATCTTGACCTTTGGTTCGAAGAACTTCTTTGACTGGGCAGATTTTATTACGGCTTCTGTGATGTTACCTATCGGGGGTCTTATTATGGCTGTATTTGTAGGACATGTGATGCAGGAAGAACGCGTTGCCTCTGTTTTAAAAAGAGATTTGGGCTTTTTCTACCCTTACTGGTACTTTAGTCTGCGTTATATCGTTCCAGTAGCACTTTTTGTTGTTGTGTTAAATCTTGTTGGCATATTAAACTTGTAACTCTATTTTAATACTGATAGATATAAGCTAAATTATATCTATTTGCTTATAAAACAAGTACGCTGGAGTCAGACTTTAGAGTAGGTCTGAACATTGTATAGATACAGAGTGTTCAATGCCTTTTGTAATAACAAGGTCAATGAAAGTGTTGCGGCAATTTTTATCGCAGTAACAGTGCTGTTTCTTGTGTTTGGTATAGGTTTGGCTGATAAGATGATGTCGCTGGATGATAGGCTATAAAACCTTTAGTTATTAAGACGAGGGTGCTTTTTTAGAAATTACTTAAGATCCCTCTGTTCGAATATCTTCTGTGCATCATGTATAGACTCTGAAAACTCACTTTTACTCAAATAACCTACCGTTTCCCAATATGCTTTAGTACTGTCAGGATCAATATAGAAGACGGTAGGAATACGTGGGGTCTGGAATATTTTGGGAAAACAATCAGCATCTTTGTTGCGGTCAACGATAAGCGAGATAAAGTGGGCTTTGATATATTGGTCTATAACAGGAGATGCCAAGCTCTTACGCTCTAGCTTACGACACCAGGGACAGTAAGAGGTGACCACCACAAGAATCAAAGGCTTTTGCTCTTTTTGAGCGACACTAAGTGCTGTCTTGTAGTCACTATAATACCCCAACTGTTGCGCAACAGTCTCAGAAGAATACAGAGAGAAAACTATAGTTATAAGTAGAGCAAAAATACGCATTACAAATCCTAATAATTAATCATAAAACGATTGTATAGAAAAGAAGCTTTAGTTTTTGAGGTAGTGTGATTTTTTGGGTGTACACTTTAAAATCAGTAGCATAGTGGTTTACTAGGTTGAGAGTGAATATTGTAAGTCATACATTTGGAAATAAATTGGGTCATCAAGTAAGTAATAAAAAGTGTGGTTACCTGCACGTGGGCTCACTGCCGAAGTGAACTCAGCGTTAGCGTAGGTATGGGAATTACTTTTAGAAGTGCTGAAAGTAATAAGTGAGGTTCATCTGCACGCGAGCCTGACGCTGAGTCTGATCAAAGGAAATGCCCTCGGGTGAAACCCAGTGTTAACATGAAAACCGTCAAGACAGAGCCAACTGCTTGGCTCTGTTAGGTTTGGAACCATAAGGTATGTACGAAGTACACCTGACGGCTATATTAGAATTACTTCCGGAAGCGTTCTAAAATTGTATCATCCCATCAACAGGAGAAGAGGCCGTTGCATAAGGACGTTTTGGGATACGACCAGCAAGATAGCTCATGCGACCGGCACGGATAGCGTGTTTCATCGCTTCTGCCATGATCATAGGGTTTTGTGCTTGGGCAATGGCTGTGTTGGTCAAAACACCATCAGCACCCAACTCCATCGCATAAGTCGCATCACTTGCACAACCAATACCGGCATCAACGATGATCGGTAAGTTAACTGCTTCGCGAACAAAAACAACATTGTATGGGTTTTGTACACCTAGACCGGAACCAATAGGTGCTGCAAGAGGCATGACAGCAGCTGCACCAGCGTCTTCGAGGCGTTTTGCCATGATCGGATCATCTGAGGTGTAAGCCATAATCGTAAAGCCCTCTTTAGAGAGAACCTCACAGGCTTTAATGGTCTCTAAAACATCAGGATAAAGTGTCTTTTGTGTATCACCGATCACCTCAAGTTTGATGAGGTCAATGCCTGTCGCTTCACGTGTCAGACGAAAAGTTGTGATCGCCTCTTCAGCCGTCACACAACCTGCGGAGTTTGGTAAAAACTTTACATTTGTACCTGCAAAAGTGTCACGTAGGTTCTCTTTGTCCGGGTCTGTGATGTTAAGACGACGTACTGCAACTGTGATAAGCTCTGATCCCGATGCCAGTGTTGCTGCTTTTGTAGTCTCAAAGCTGTCATATTTACCGCTACCAACTATAAGGCGTGAACCCAGTTCGTATTTACCGATTTTTAAAATGTTATCCATGTTTTCTCCATGATAGTAAAGGCAAAAAATCTTGCCTATGTAATTATTGGTGCGTTTATAACATACTCACTCTGTAAACTCTCTTACTTACTGAGAAGATGCATCTCTCTTAAGAATCTTGACAATGGTCTCGGGAAGGAGTTCATGTTCCAGTTTTTGGATCTTAATCGTAAAGCTTTCGAGTGTCTCATTTGCCTCTTTTTCAAAAGCTCGCTGTGCGATCACTTCCCCACCATCAAGCTCGGAACTGACCCAATGGACACTGATACCACCTTGTTCCTCACTGCTCTCAAAACTCTCTACAATGGCATTGCCTCCTTTAAAAAGTGGTAGGAGTGAGGGGTGGATGTTAATGGCTCTGATGTTGTTAGTAACAAGTGGTGTCAGTATCCGCATAAAACCTGCCATGACAACAAGGTCAGGGTTATGGCAGTTTATGGTCTCTAAAAGTTGGGCATCGAAGGCATCACGACTGTCATAAGCTTTATGATCAATAACCTCGACTTTGACCTGGTGTTGCTGTGCTTTTTCAATGCCTTTGGCTAAAGGACGATTGGTGATCGCTGCTGCGACGTGACACTCTTTTTGGTGTAGTTTTTCGATGATGTTGAGTAGGTTGGAGCCCTCTCCGCTAAAGAGAATGACGATATTTTTGTGTTTCATAAAGTGGTAATAGCCTCAATAAGATCTTGTGGGGTGAGTGCGTAGCTGTTTTTGTCTACCTTAGCTGCTGCGGCAGTGTGGGCAAGTGCGCCATGTATAGCTGCGTTGAGTAGAGTATACCCTTGGGCTATTAAAGAAGCAATGAGTCCTGCCAAAACATCGCCACTTCCTCCTTTTGCCAATATACTTGTCCCGTGAGGGTTGATGTAAAAACTGTTTTTTTGTGCAATAATGACATTGGCACCTTTGAGTACCAAGGTGATATGAGGATAGGCGTTACAAAAAAGTTCAACATACTTAAAACGGTTGTTTTGCAAGGTTGCTATGCCAATATCGGCCAGAGCACAAGCTTTTAATATGACAGTAAACTCTTTAGGATGTGGCGTTATAAGTACATTGTTACGTTGTAATAACTCTGAGAAAAGAGGATGAGAAAAGATGTCTGCATCGAGTAGAAGAGGAAGATCGTTGTCAAGTAGGGTATGCAGCTCTTCATTGGAGAACTCTGTCCCAAGACCCATGCCCAATGCAATAGCCGTTGTTGTGGTGGGCAGAAGATGAGACTGCATCAACTCAAAGGGGATCTGCTCATTGTTATTACTGAGGAGTGTGACGAGACCTGAACCAAAACGTAAAGCAGCGGAGCCTGCCATGACGGCTGCACCTGGTTTTTCACCGCAGATGAGGGAGAGATGGCCATAACTTCCTTTATGGGAGTTTTTTAGATGGCGGTGGGGTAGGTGCAGATCGTCTTCATCTAAAAGTTTCCAGTTGCTCTGTGTTTCATAAACCGTTCTGCTGACGCCAAGGTCGATGACGTAGACAGAACCCACTAGCTCTTTGGCCGCATCACTGAACATGCCCCGTTTCAGTGCACCCATAGTCAGTGTGGTATCCGCTTCAAAACAGACCTCTTGTTGGGTGCCGTCTATCTTTAAGCCAGAGGGGATATCGCAGGCAATTTTTTCTGCGTCTAGAGTATTCATATGTCTGATAAGCGTTTTGGTCTCTTTATCAAAATCACGACTTAGGCCACTTCCAAAAAGTGCATCCACTAAGATATCACATTCAGGAAGTTCAGTGACAAGAGGGACATTTATAGCCTTAGCACGTTTGAGTTGGAGTTTGGCCATCTCTGAGTGTACCTCTTTTCCAAGATAGAGAGAGACCTCAAAATCACGGTGTAACAAGCGTGCCAAAGTAATACCGTCTGCCCCATTATTACCGCTACCACAAACAATACAGAGATGTTTATGCCCTTCATATCTGTTATGTATGAAGTCAGCCATACCGTCAGCAGCATGCTCCATTAAAAGATCCTCGCTTAAACCGTATTCACTATAACATCGTTGGTCTAAAGAGGTGACTTCACTAAAGAGGTTTTGCATGAATATTCCTTTGAGGATATTATAACAAA
>JALWKG010000093.1 GCA_027081565.1 Helicobacteraceae bacterium | reverse complement strand
AGATGTTGATGAGATCGCACCGACCTTTACCTCAAGTGCCACACCTTCAGTCAACGAAAATCAAACGGCTGTTTTACAGATCACAACTGATGATGGCGCAGCAACCCTCGTTCTCAGTGGGACAGATGCTGCCGCCTTCGAGCTTGCAAGCGATGGTACCTTGACTTTCAAATCAGCACCTGACTTCGAGACCAAAAGCAGCTATGCACTCTCTGTCACAGCAACTGATGGTGCTAATAACGAAACGGTTCAAAACATCACGGTCACCATCTTGGATCTTGATGAAGTCGCTCCAACCTTTACCTCAAGTGCCACACCTTCAGTCAACGAAAACCAAACAGCTGTTATAACCGTCTCGACCAATGAAGCTGCTACCTTTACTCTTGGTGGTACAGACGCTGCAGCCTTTAGCATAGGTGCCAATGATGGAGTCTTAATCTTTAACAGTGCCCCTGACTTTGAGGCAGATCCCCATAGCTATTCACTCACAGTAACGGCTAAAGATGCTGCAAACAACACAGCAACTCAAAACATCGCAATAACACTGCTGGATGTGGATGAAGTAGCACCCGTCTTTACCTCCTCTAATGTCCTGAATGCCAATGAAACTATAAAGTATGTTGGTGATATCACAACGGACGAACCTGCAACATTATCGCTTGGAGGTACCGATGCCACACTCTTTACCATGGTTTCCAACAGTTTGGTTTTTAAAGATCTGCATGATTATGAGAGCGACCCCCATAGTTACACTCTTACGGTCACAGCCACCGATGACCTTGGCAATGTATCCTCTCAAAATTTAACGATCAACCTCACCAATGAAAATGACAACAATCCCGTGATAGATGCATTTAACAACAGGTACTATGTCCCAGAAGGCACAACAGAGATCACTACCCTTAGTGCTCAGGATGCAGATGGAGACACGGTTACATTTGACTTTAAAGACACAGACACCTCGATATTTAACCTTAACACAGCAACAGGAGAGGTCTCCCTCAAGACACCTTTTGACTATGAGACAATGGGCGCGAACAAGACATTTATTGTCTACTTTTTTGCCACAGATGGAGTACGTGACAGTGCCCATGAAGAATTTACCATCGAGATTACCGATGTACAGGGTGCTCCGGTCATCAGTTCACCTTCAAGTGTGAGTATTCCCGAAAACACTACAGAAGTCATGACCGTCACAGCCAGCGATGATGAAAGTGAAGTCATGAGCTATGCTATTGCAGCAGGTGATGACGGCGCTCTTTTCAGCATAAACAGTACGACAGGCGTTTTAGTCCTTAATGCCCCTAAAGATTTTGACGATGGGACACCCAACACACTGCACGTCAACCTTAGTGTATCCGACCAGTCATCCAACAGTACCAACCAGACCGTCACTGTCACCATCACCAATGTCAATGAAGCACCACACTTAACACCAGTAGCACCGGTAAGCCTTGCAGAAGAGCAGTCTACACCTCAAGTCACAGTACTCTCAGCTACCGATGAAGACAACCCAACGACAC
Organism: Helicobacteraceae bacterium; assembly: GCA_027081565.1. Taxonomy (GTDB): domain Bacteria; phylum Campylobacterota; class Campylobacteria; order Campylobacterales; family Sulfurimonadaceae; genus Sulfonitrofixus. Next base: position 4,573 of record JALWKG010000093.1, on the reverse strand, counting down.
TGACCTACAGCATCTCAGGTGGAGATGATGCCGGGTTCTTCGATGTCAATGCTACCAGCGGCATACTCAAGATGAACATCACACCTGACAGAGAAAACCCTCTCGATGCAAACGGTGACAATGTCTACACCTGTGATGTTGAAGTCAGTGATGGAGCATTAAGCGATACCATCACCCTCAATGTCACTGTCACAGACATCAACGACAACCTGCCGACATTCGATGGACCTCAGGACATCACAAAACAAGAGAACATCAAAACCTGTGGTTCCATTCCGGCATCAGACCTTGACAGCTCCAGTACCATCACTTACAGTATTGTAGGTGGTGCTGATCAGAGCAAGTTTTCTATAGACCCTTCCAGTGGAGTACTGCAGTTTGTCTCTACCCCCGACTATGAAATACCTCTGGACAGTGATGGAGACAACGTTTATGCGCTTCGTCTCGCTATCAGCGACGGAACTCCGGTAGAAGCTGACTTTACCGTAACCGTAACAGATGAGATCTCACCACAGATCCAGGAGATCGACAGTAGTTTAATCTTTCCCAGCGCAACCACAAGTGATGGTCAATGGAGTGTCCTTCTCAACAACAATGGCGCCGACATCTATCAATTTGACGGTACTGCATGGGTCCATCACACCAACCTCACAAACGCGTATAAGCACGCAATGGTCCTTAAAAACAACAGATTGATCACCTCTGATGCAAACAGTGGAGACATCCGGATCTTCCTTTATGACGCTAATAGCGACAGCTGGACAGAAGAGTTCAGTGACACCTATCCACCAGGAAGCACTGAATCTGGAGATACTTGCCAGCGCAGTGGAGCAGTAAGCTTTAATGGAAGTGACACTTTTGTCATTGGTTCTTCTTACGACAACAGTGCCCAGGGTAAAGTCTATATTTACCATTACGACGGTACCACCTGGAACAGAAGTGAACTGACAGAACCTGCAGCGGCAAACTATAACTTTTTTGGTTGTGGTGTCGCAATTGAGGGTTCAAAACTCATTGTTGGTACACCTTGGGCAGAAAATGGTGCCAACACAGATGTAGGTGCCGCTTACATCTATGTAGACAACGGAACATCCTGGAGTTTAGAACATACTATCTATGGCAGTACTTATGGTTCTCGATTTGGAGCACGTGTCGCCATTCAAAACAGTGACATTTTAGTCTCCGAACCAAAACATCCCAATGGTAATGGTCTTGTACACTACCTGCAGTACAACACATCAACCGACTATACAAACACGGACATAACACCAGCGGATGCTACAGCTGAGTTTGGAAGTGAGATCATCTGGAGCGGTGAGCAAATAGCTATCAATGCACAAAAAGACAAAGAGAATAGAGGCGCTTATTATCTGTACACTCAAAATGGCAATAACTTTACACAAAAACCCAAGATCGTCTCTCCCGTTGCTATCAATGACATCGCTTCCGGTGTTCAATACAAAGGAAGCTTCACGGATCAGTTCTTTGTGTTTGGGACCCATGAACACGCCTACGCCTATAACTATCTGGCCAGTGATGAGCTTCCACCGCAGATCATAACCACCAAGAGCCTTACAGAAGGTGGTATCTTCCTTGGTGTTATAGCAGACGACCTACAGGATGGTCATGCCACCAGCAGTGTTGCTATCACAATATCTGGAGGTGCTGATGCATCTGAATTTACACTTAACAGTAACAAAGAGCTTGAATTTACAGGTGTCGTGGATTATGAAGCACCTACGGACGCAGACAGTAACAACATCTACGAGCTTCAGATAACAGCAGACGATGGAACACACACCAGCGTAGAAAACGTCAACATAGAGGTCACCAACGCATTGGTGCCTTATGTCAACAAACAACTCCTCTATGAGAGTACGCTTAATGACGGTGACACGGCACGCGAAGTGATAGATGTCTCAGGAAATTATATGATTGTAGGTATTCCGGATTCTGATGACGATGGCACCAGTTCAGGAAGTGCCTACATCTATCAACACGACGGTACACAGTGGAGCTCTATGCAAAAACTCACAGCAAGCGATGCAGCCTTCGGTGATAAGTTTGGAACTTCTGTCGCTATATGGGGAGACTATGCTGTTGTAGGTGCTTATTGGGAAGATACTGCGACCTATAATGCTGGAGCAGCCTACCTCTTCCACTATAACGGAACAACATGGGTCGAAGTTGCCAAAATGTTGCCGAGCGGCACTGTCAATTCAGGTGACTATTTTGGTTTTACTGTTGATATTGATGCCAACCATATCGTCGTCGGTGCACCTATGGATGATGAAGGAAATCCATCCAGCGGTGGTGCTGTTTATCTCTTTACCTATGACAACACTTCTGTGACACTTAGTGAAAAGCTCTCACCAAGCGGACTCTCCTTCACTATTGGACGAACAGTGGCTGTATCAGGAGATACTATCGTATCTACAGGATATGGTTTAACATCTGCAAATGACGACCAGGGTATGATAATCTATACCGATACCGACAGTGATGGTATCTACGAGACCAATCAAACGATTATCAATTCAAATCCTGTATATGGAGGGCATCTTGACTTCGATGGCAATCGCATCGCCGTCAGCGACCTGCAGTACGGAGATGCTGTCTATATCTACTCTGATGGACCCGAGGGATGGCAAAAGTCTGCAACCATTACAGGAGTAGCCGCAGAAAACTTTGGTTCCAGCATTGCCATTAATGGGACCAAGCTCTTAGTAGGTGCTTCAGGTGATGATTCCTCTTTCAATAATACGGGAGCTGTCTATGTCTACAACAAGACCGGCTCCGGTTGGGTACAGGAGACAAAACTTTTCGGAACACAGAACAATACAAATGAAAACTTTGGCTGTAGTGTAAGCTTTGGCAGCGGCACATCAACCTTCGTTTTCGGTGCTTGTGGCTTAGAGATCGATGGACGTATCAATGGCGCTGTCTTCTCTTTTGGTACGGAGTAAACAGATCACGGGTGTTGAGCATGTAGAAGCTTTACATGCTTGATAAAAAGTGTTGTTCATATTTGATAAAGAGTGGGAACAAAACAATATAAATGAGACTTTTGACAATCTTATAGTTGTTAGCAAGTCTCTACACTAATTATAGGAAAAGAACATGCCAAGAGATAAAATGAAAAAGGGATATCAAAATAAATACAAAATTATTCATACTGTATTACCTACACAAGCTGGTGAAAAAACAATAAAAATCTATGTCAGACGAAAAAAAGAAAACAATGTTATGCCTTTTATTCATCTACATTTCACTCATAAAGATCAAACAAAAAATGGGAAAAAACATAAATTGCTTTTAACCCCTCATGAAGAAGATACTACACTATTAGAAGGTACATTTATAATATCTGATGACTTAACCAATATATTTGGTAAAGAAAGAGAGATAGAGTTAAACTCTCTACTTTTAGGTACCGCCACACAAACATGGGAACGAAAGGACATCGACTTAACCGTAAGTATAGATCTAAACAATAATAATGCTAAAAAATACAACTTTATTGTTCCACGACCTCTTCGTATTGCTTTAATGGGTGATTCTTATGCAGCAGGAGTTGGAACAGGTGTCTATGATCTTGGCGATCCAGATGCTTTTCGTTCTTCATTATCAGGATTGGAACGTTATAAAGAAAAATTACGAGAAGATTATCGCGTGCAGTCTATCAATACTACCTTTTCTGGAGCACAACTTCTTGAAGGTAATGAAAACAAAGATAAATTTGTTAAGTCTTCCATAATAGCTGTCCCAGATTACGCTCAATTAGAAGAATCCCTAGATAACAATACAGAACCATCTTTAGAAACATATGATGTCTTGGACGGAACACAATTAGAGCAAGTTATCAATTGGTTAGACCAAAAATCACTTGACTATATTTTCATCACTATTGGTGGTAATGATATGTATGAAAGTGAAAATGGCAAATCTGGGTTATCTAAACTGATAAGAAGTGTATTATTTCATAATGTCGGTGATTTAAATTCAGATGACTATGAGAAAATCGAGCGAGGGAAGAGAACATTGAAGATAGCACTCGATTTGTTAGTACAGTACAGTAAAAATCATTCTCTTTTAAAAGACACAAAATGGATACTCAACACTTATCCAGATATGACCAAGAATGAGCAAGGTAATTACTCAGATTATTCTACTATCTCTGAGTTAGAGTTGCAACGAGTATACGAGTTAGTACTTGAACCTCTGAATCAAATTATAATAACATTTTGCGAGAATAGCATCAACTCTCAATTTATAGCCAATGATGTAATGGAATACAATCCATCGATAAAATACCATGGTGTAACATCAACAGATCCATGGTTTAATGGTTTAAGTGAGGTACTAACAACAAATGATGATCATATAAATAGATCATTTCATCCAAATATCATCGGACAATATGAAATTTACTATAAGTCTCTAAAAAAGGTCTTTGCAAAAGGGACTGTAAAAAATTCTGTGTCAATTAGATAAAATTGAACACAGAAGGAATTACAGATGAAGATAGAGTTAGACGTAGATCACTTAGCAGAACAGATCAAAGCAGGAAAAA
>JALWKG010000092.1 GCA_027081565.1 Helicobacteraceae bacterium | reverse complement strand
CTATTAAATTCGGAGAAGCTTAGAAATGATGCTCTTTCCCTACTATAGATGATAGTTTTCCATTTGCTAATGTATGTGCAGCAATACAAAGCTCAGATGTATCTGCCGTGTCAATAACGGTTAAAATACCCGTTACATTATCTACTGATACAGTAAAACAAGATGCTGTTACAGCATCGCAAGCATCACTATCAGTATCAAATGATTGATCTATCATATATGCTTCAGTGGCACCATTTATACAAGTAGCTAACCCGTTAACAAGTGTCGCTGCCGTGGCATCTTTACGAGTTGTGGTAAGTTTGGGAATGGCAACTGCTGCCAATATACCTAAAATTACAATAACAAAAACCAATTCGATCATCGTAAATGCATTTTTATTCATTTTTAGTCCTTGTATAGTGATGAGAACAATATACTTGTTCATATATTTAACTTGAAGATATCATAAAATTATAATGTATTAGGGGAAAATATTTAAAAATTTTGGTAGAAATTATATAAAAAAAGAGGAAAAGAGAATAGCCACTCCAAGAAATTCTTGGAGTGCTATTTAAGCAACTAAAGGATTAAAACTGATGTACTACAGCAGTTGTACCGTTAGTCAAACCATTTTTGTCAGTTAAAGCAACCGCTAATGGACAAACAGCAGTTGATGTAGAGTCACCCGCAACTGTACCTGTAATTGTTAGTTGACCAGTCGCATTGTCACCACTTACAGTATAACATGCATTTGTAGTAATAGCATCAACACATGCTGCACTTGTTACATCAAATGCACCATCCATCATATAAGCACCACCAGCATCATTCACACATGTTGCTGCAGATGTTGCAACAGTTGATGCCGTTGCATCATTACGTGTTGCAGCAAGTTTTGGAATGGCAACCGCTGCCAAAATACCTAAAATAACGATAACAAAGATCAATTCGATCATAGTAAAACCAGCTCTTTTCATAAGAACTCCTTTTGGAAATTTAAATTTTGGTTACTCTTGCAACCTGTAAGCATTATGAATCAATTATTCTTATAATAAGCTTAAATACTAACGTTAATAATTTAAAGTGCAATTAAAAAAAAAGGGAGACCGGGAATTGTAGATTTACGATTTGAAATGGTAAGATGCTAATATTTTTACTTCTTAAAAGGAAGATAAAGTATATGGGATATAGACATCTAATAGTTTAGTTCACAACTGTTTATTATATCTTGTTAACGTTCTACATTACGATTCAAAAAAGCCAAAACCAAAGCAATAACCAATAGTGCACCAAACATCACCATCCAAATCGTTCCATCTGCTCCGCCAACCATACTTTGGTTGGGATCATTTAAGTCTTCTATCTTCATAATGTCTCACTGTAATAAAAGTATTTTTTATATCATATCCAAAACTTTATTATGCCCCTTTGGGATACAAGCTTTTAAGTACAGATCTCTTCATCTTGTCATCGTAACTCTTTGGGAAAATAACCTATAATGTCATCATCAAAGCTAAAGGCGACCATTGGACATTTTTCAAGCCGTTATTATTGGGATTATTGAAGGGTTTACGGAGTTCCTACCTATCTCTTCGACAGGGCACATGATCGTTGCGAGTGAGTTTTTGGGTGTCTCTCAAGACAACCTGACTAAAGCTTATGAAGTCATCATACAGTTTGCTGCTATTTTAGCAGTTATGTTGGTCTATAGAGACAAGCTCACCCTCAAAAAGATCGATCTTTGGAGTAAACTGATGGTCGCATTTTTTCCATTGGCGATTGTTGGATTTATTTTTAAAGATGTGATTAAAGAACTTTTTACTGTGAACACTGTTGCTGTTATGTTTATAGTTGGTGGGGTGATCTTTCTCGTCGTTGAAAAGTTCTATAAGGAGAAAGAGAGCCATACTAACGAAGTAGAAAATGTCAGTTACAAACAGGCACTTGTTGTTGGTTTTGCCCAGATATTTTCACTTATCCCTGGTACCAGTCGTGCCGGCGCTACCATCATCGGGGGCATGCTGATCAAGATGAACCGTAAGACCAGTGCTGAGTTCTCATTTCTTCTTGCTATCCCTGTTATGGGCGCCGTCACTGCCTATGATCTTCTCAAACACTACAGCGAATTCGCTGATGCCAACTGGCCTGCCTTTATCATCGGCTTTATCGTAGCCTTCATCGTAGCCTATATAACCATCAAACTCTTTTTAGTCTTTTTACAGCGCTTCACATTTGTAGCATTCGGAATCTACCGCATCCTCTTCGGTATTATCCTCTTACTAGTAGCACAATAAATATCTCATTTTAATTACTTAACTTATTCCTGTCCAGACAGAAATAAGACAAGCGAAGTGCCATCTTCCTCCGACCCGTTAGAAGAAGAGATTTGGTGCAGTTTGTGCAAAATGTACCGAAGCTATTCTTCTAACAACTCAAAGTCCTCTTTTGTTGCACCACAATCTGGGCAAACCCAATCTTCAGGAATATCCTCAAACGCCGTTCCCGGAGCTATCCCGCCTTCAGGGTCACCCACTTTAGGATCATAAACCCAATCACAGACTGTACAAATATATTTTTGACTCATAATAGACTCCTCTATATACAGTCTAACCAATCTAAGCAGTTGTACACTGTAAAGATATATTACAAAAAAAGTTAAAGGTTGTATAAGTGTGGAAAAGGGGGGGGTCTGATGTGTTGATTATAGAAGTTAAGGAGTTCACTACTCAACACATCAAGGTAAAAGGGATGAAAATAAATAAGTAAGACACTACGTAGTTGTAATGCTTATGAGAATTATAAGTTTAATACACTGTCAAAGAGCTTAAAAAATGACGTTAAAAATAAATATATTGAGTAGTTTAAACGTCAATAAATACGTCACTATAAAAGGAGTCAATCATTTTACTCTCTTTTCTTCTGTAGTACTTCTTAAGCCTCAGCATCCCTCCACAGGTTGATACCATTACTGCTCTATGATCCATTGTGAGAGTGTCTTTAACTCTTCGTTTGTCATCTGTTTAAATGAAGGCATCTTCGCATGGCGGGATTCTCTCCATCGATCTTGAGAGCCGAGACTAATACTTTCACTGATCTGTTTACTGTTATCTTTATAACGCTGAGCAATAGCACTAAATGAAGGTCCCATCTTCTTTTTCTTTATGCCATGGCAGCTTAAACATCCATTTTTTCGGGCAAGACGCTCACCCACTTCTATATTACGCAGTATCTCTCTCTGTTTCATAATCTTCAAAAAGTTCTCTTGATTATAATGATCAAACATATAGATAGCAATAGCTTCAACTTCATCTTCACTAAGCTTCCCTTTTTGTGAAGGCATCAGGCCATAATCTTTTAAACTTTTTTCATCACAAAATGATTTTTCCTTAGTCGGATTAAAGACATAATCCTTTACAAAAGCGATCGAAGATGGAACCTTCTCTGCCGGCGTACTGACTTTGATAAAGTCATACACATGAAAAGCCACCGCCATCATCGGTGGTGCCAGTTCATCAGGAGATGTCTCAGGTGGCATCTCAAGATTATGACATGAAGCACATTTGCTCGTTAACAACGCTTTACCATCAGGGGTATTACGTGCTGTCTTCTCTTGCGAACAAGCTGTAAAAAGAAGTAGTAGGGTAAGGGCGAGAAAGGTCTTCAAACTGTTTTTCACTATGGAATCTTTGGTGCAGGTACTGCTTTGCCCAGTATTGCGTAGCTTTTACCGACACGCGCGACAGGAGCATAATCAATATGCATCTTCTCTTTGTCAACAATACACCGTTCATCAATAAACTGCTGCTTGATCTCAACAACCAGGGGAATCGTCTTGGAACCTTTCAACTCGATCTCCTGATAAAACTCACAGAAAAATGCTGTCGGTGTCCCCTCTACCATAGGCGGGAAATCCTCAAATGGTCGCGTCAGAGCAATGTCAAAAGCTTCAGTCTCACTCTGGGCAGCGTCAAGCTCTTTGGAGCTGAAATGCATCTTATGAAGAAGAGGTTCATCGACCATACAGATGGTACACTTTTTACTTTCACGCAGGTTACGCAGTGTATCTTTCTCGCTGCCATCACTTTTATGTCCAACAGAGATCAGCAAAGTCGCCGGTTCTGATGAAAGTCCGATGAAGTAACTGAAAGGCGCGGCGTTCACCACCCCATCCTTTTCTGTGACTACCCAGGCGATAGGCCTTGGAATGATAGTCTGTGCCATCAACTGATACCGCTGGGTAAGCTCTTTATCACTGTAATCAACGAACATACTTTCTCCTTTAATGCTTGTGAGTATGACCTTTTTCATGTTTAGCGATGATCTGCTGCACCTTTTCTGCACTTAGTGTCTCAAGGTCACCGATCTCATACTTGGTAATAAGAGCATTTATCTCAATACGTTCATCACCGGCATATAAAAGTTTGATACCTCTTTTTTTCACCTCACCATAAGGGCTGCTGCCCATCTCTTTAATGATCAGAGTATCAACACCTTTTGATACAAGCCAATTAACAACGGAGACACCGCCTTTATGTTCATTTTTCTCTATAGAAACACCATGGCCATCATAAAAAGCAAAAAACTTTGCTTTGCCAAACAGTGGGGAGACTGCTGTGTTTTCTTTATCTGTTTTTACTGCTACTGCTAACATCTTAACGCCTTCTATCTTATTTCAAAGGTGCATTTTTAGGATTGTCACCTTGAGCCAGACCAACCATGCCATTTTTCATCACCCGTGTGTTTTTAAACCCTATCATTTTCAGGTTCATAATTGCCATCTTAGCACGAGACCCTGAATGACAGACTATGATAATAGGTCTGTCAGTCGGTAACCTGTCCAGGTTCTTTTTTTCAAACAGATGCTCAAGCGGGATCTCCAGTCTATTGTCTGTCTTCAAACCCAAAACTGCCATCTCTCCGGGTGTTCTTATATCTAAAAAAACAAACTTTTTCTTCTCGCGTAGCATCTTAAGTGCTTCATCACTGTCGATCATCAATTTTGATTTGGCTGCATGTTCTTGAGTAACATGTGAAAACACTTTATTAAATGCTTCTGCTTTGGCCGTATCGTAAGCCAATACATTTGAACTCAAGATCCCTGTTAAAACAACACCACTTGCAATTTTTCTTATCATAACCTGTCCTTAATTAATTTATAAGATTGTATGCAATTGACGGTTAAAATAAACTTATATTATAGTTTTAACGTCGAAATTAATGCTTGAAGTATTTTTGGTTTTGAGTAGTAAAGGGTGAAAACATGTTCTTTAAATTAGGCGAAATACCTTTTAATAGACCTTTCGCTTTTTGATCTTTTTCAATTCACGCGTTACCACAACCGGTTCATGTTCCATGATGATCCAAAAACGTTGTGATTTATAACCTTTTTTACTAATACGTATGTCGTATTTTCCTGGCTTGAGCTCTATCCCCACCTCATATTTAGGTTTAATATTTAAGATCTGAATCCTCGCATCATAAGGGGTCGTATTTACAAAAAGCGGGTATGCCGGTTTGATCTCTATTTCTGTCTTGGAGAAGTAGTAACTCATGGCCAAGATCAACACAACTATAGGTAAGAGACTTGTCATAAATATCTTGTTTAAAGAGCGTTTCTTCTCTATCGCCTCTTCCTCTTTTTGATGCTGGACCTCTTTTTGGTGGCGACGCTCTTTTTTAACTTTTTGAAACTCTTCTGCACGCTCTTGTTCGATCTCTTTTAGTGTCTCAAAATCTACCGCCAACTCTTTTGGTGCTTCATCTTTTGTATGTGGCGCATCAAAAGTCGGCATTGGTTTGGCCGTTGGTTTGACAACACCTTTTTTTGGTGTTGCTTTCTGTGTCTCAACATCGTGCACAGCTGTCGTTAAACTTTTTTCTATTTTATCACGTGTCACTTTTTTAGCAGCTTTTGTACGCTCTTTCTCTTTGAGATAAAAGGCATCACGCTGCTCCAAAAAAGCATTTTTTTGCTTCTCCCATTTCGACCTGTCATGTTCATGCGCTACGGCATTACCCTCAAAATCACCTTCTACCAAGGTGACATACTCCTCAAAAGAGAGCAGGTCAGAGAGGTAGAAGTCATTAGAGAGGTCTAGGGCCTCCTCTTCAAAAATATTTTTATTTAAAAGATCTCTATCTGTATAAAAAGCCTTAGGTACTTTACATGCAGACCAAGAGAGCAGTCCAAAAGCTTCTGCCCTTTTTTGTTGATGTAAGGCTGCTCTAATACGTCGTTTGAGTTTTCTTGTTGGGTATATACTCCGCTCACCCACGGCTATACCCGTAATAATACGGCGACCGCCCTTTGCGCTTTGGAGTTTTCTTTTCTTATCATTAAGGACAAAACCTGCTTCAGTGACTATTTTTCTGACGATCTGCTCTAAGGTCTCTGCAAATTCACGTTGGTTAAACGAGAAAATAAGATCATCCGCATAACGTGTATAGACAGTGTAAGCACCCTCTTCCGCAATGGTGTTTTTGATCTGTTCATCAAGTTTTAAAAAAGCCAAATTAGCGATTACCGGGCTGGTTGGCAATCCTTGTCTGGCAATTCCATCTATGAAACAGAGTTGTTGTTCTTCTTCATTAAGGTACTCTGCCACCATTTCCAGTGTAACACTGTTAAAAAAGTCTTTGAGGTCTAAAGAGAGTGTATAGTTATAACCCACATGTTTTTGCGCATTACTGACAGGTCCACGTCCACGCAAGAACCCATGAATAATCTGTCCCGTGTCTACGTTATGCACTTTCTGTTGCAGGTCCAATAAAAATGTTTTGAGTTTTGTTTTGTAAGCTTTTGAAGGGGCATAGATGGTTCTATAAACACCATTACCCTTAGAAATTTTAATAATTTTATACTGTTTAATTGTCATGATAAGTATCTTTAAAAGGCAGCACGAATTTCAGTGGACACGTCAAAAAAAGTAGGCGAAACGCACTACAAAAACGTGTCTGAACTACGATCGAAATCGTAAACAGCTACTGCCTTGTGACGATTATAAACTACACTCGCTTAATGAAGATTAAACAGAAGTCTTTTAACGACTCTGTTCACGTCCCTTTTTAATGGTACCAAGAACCAGTTTGGCCAGATAAAGTGCTTTTGAGCGGTGAGAGAGTCCCTTCTTTATCTCATCATCAAGTTCGCCTAATGTTTTGTCTAATCCCTCAGGAACAAAACAAGGGTCATACCCAAAACCATTTTCACCTCGTGGTGTTGTGATAACATCGCCATACATCCAGCCATGTACTACCTGCTCGCCCTCTTTGGTCACTATAGCAATAGCGGCAGTATAGTGCGCAGGTGAACTTTTCAGTCCCTTCTGCTCAACACCTGCCATCAACTTATACAAGTTGTCCTTGTCAGTCGCCTCTGCGCCTGCATAACGAGCACTAAAGATACCAGGAGCACCGTCCAGTGCCTCTACACTGATACCACTGTCATCAGAGAGTACAATGGCATCTTCATCATCTAAAGCTTTATAGACAGCATGTGCTTTTAAAAGGGCATTACCTTTAAAGGTCGGAGCGTCTTCTACAATCTCAAAAGGTGTTATGATCTCACTAAACGCGACAACATCAAAGTCCTCACACATCGCCTTGATCTCACGGACTTTACCCTTGTTCGAGGTCGCTAAAACTATCTGCATGATGTTTCCTTAACAAATCTTTTAAATTGAAAGTTATTTTTGTCATTGTTGCCAATCGCATAACTTCTTGTACTATAATGCGCATTCTAAATCAGATTATACAATAGAAACTACATGCTTGAACCTTATATTTTGAGGGGTCACTTTATTTCTATTGCATAATCTGATAAATCTCTAAAAGGTTATCTATGTTCAAAACGATCATGCCACTTTCGGCTATCTTGTCCCTTCGATTTTTAGGTCTTTTTCTTGTACTACCTGTACTTTCTGTCTATGCCATGAGTATGGAGGGGGCAACACCCCTTCTAGTTGGTGTTATTGTTGGTGGATATGCACTGACACAAGCCATCTTTCAAGTGCCATTTGGAACCATCAGTGATAAGATAGGACGTAAACCGACACTCTTTGTTGGTCTTGTTATCTTTATGCTCGGCTCTGTTGTCTCAGCGATGAGCAGTGACATCTATATGTTAATGTTAGGACGTTTTTTACAGGGTGCCGGTGCTATTGGCGCGGTTGTTACTGCGATGATCTCTGACCTTGTACCTGAAGAGACACGGGGTAAGGCTATGGCAATGATGGGTGGTACGATTGCTATCGCCTTTGCTGTGGCAATGGGTCTTGGACCTGTTCTTGGTGCTGCATATGGCGTAGACACACTTTTTTGGATCACAGCCGGTCTTGCTGGTTTAGCGATGTTGCTACTTTTCACCAAGGTACCAACACCCCCACGTATTCGTCATATCTACCACAACACAACAACAACGATGGACATTTTAAAAGACCCTAACCTACTCGGTATGGTCATTATCAACGGCATGCAAAAGGGTCTTATGACAGTTGCCTTTGTACTGATCCCACTGATTTTGACAAGCACCACAGACCATGGTGGCTTTGGATGGGAGACATCAGAACTTTGGCACGCCTACCTTCCAGCTATGATCTTTGGTCTTATCGCTATGGGACCAGCCGCTGTATTTGGAGAAAAGTATAACAAAGCAAAGCAGATCTTTTTGATCTCGATTGTTCTCTTTATAGTTGCATTTTTACTCATGGGCTTTGCTACTTCAGCTTGGGTGTTTGTAGTGGGTGTGGTCAGTTTCTTCATCGGTTTCAACATGATGGAGCCACTGGTACAGTCACTGATCTCCAAGTACTCCAAGGTACACCAAAAAGGTGCCGCACTGGGTATCTCTAACTCAGTTGCTTACTTTATGACCTTCTTAGGTGGTACCTTCGCCGGTCTTATGCTTGACATCTCAAGTCCGCAGATGATCGGTATGAGTCTTGCTGTCGTCGGGATCCTTTGGTTAGTGTGGACAGCCCTTAAACTCTCCAACCCTGCTAAACATTCACATCTTTTTAAGCCTGTTGACGATGTTGATATGGAGAAACTAGAAGCTCTTGAGCATGACGCTATTGCTGAGTGGTACATCAATGAGACAGAAAATCTTGTTGTTGTTAAGTATCGTAGTGATGATATTAGCGAAGAGGATATTTTAGCTAAGATCATAAAATAAGTCCCGGTTAGGTCCAGTCTCTGGACCTTTTATCTTAATTTTTATAATTCGTTAACTCTTTTTTACTCTTATTTTTCACATTATCTTCCTTAACTATCTCATCTCTACACAACTCTAATACTTTGAATAAAGTAACTTCTTTTATTACTTCATATCCCTAGAATACTACTTTTTTCTTTGCTTGCACAAAGAAAAACCTAGTGGAAAAAAGAAAGTGCAATACCCTTCGGCTCTATAGTCTGTTAAGATCAAGAAACTTTTTGGCTTCCGCGCTAATTGGCGGTTAGACGCCAATATTTGTCTGAACTCCAAACTACCTAGTGAACTTTTTCGACACAATATATTCATATAACCAAAGTACCTGAACGGGGATGAAAGCGAGTAGCTTTCACATAAAAAGGATGCGTCACCGCTTGAGCTCTTCTCTAGCATCTGCAAGGCTGAACGGAGTTTTATTTCTGCCGTTAAGAAAACACATCTGTTTGAGCGATGAGCGAGTTATGGGTTTTTAGACAGAAATGAAACGGAGTGAGGGAAATCGGTAGCTACCGATCCTGAAGCCCGCTAGAGGCAGTTTTTCTGGTTCTCTTTTCGCTGAGTCAAAAAGAGAATGAGTGGAAAGATAAAGTTTAAATATCAAGGAGTTGTAAATAAAAAAGAAATAACCAAGCAGACAGCCGTCTAAAACCTATCTAGTTTTATAACGGTAACTCTCTCCCCAGCCTCTTTAGGCCCATCTTCCTCACCACTGACAATAAGCGCAGCATCACCAAGCATGTTGGTTAAAATAGCCGATGTACCTACTTTTTTACCATCGAAATCAACAACGTATCTACCTTCTTTAAAAGCAAGGTTACATGCCGTAAACTCACTCTTTTTTGAACGTTTGTTAAACGGCTCAGCCAATGTTGCTTCGACCACTTCAAAGACCTTTTCAGAACCAAGGAACTTCTTGATCAGCGGGATCACATAAAGTAAAAAAGTGACCGTTGAAGAGTAAGCAAACCCCGGTAGACCCAAAATAAACTTATCGCCCTTTTGTGCTACCAAGATATGCTGACCTGGTTTTATTTTAACACCTTTAAAGATCACCTCAGCCCCAAGCGCAGGAATAATGTCTTTAACAAAGTCATAATCACCCACACTCACACCCCCGGTACTTACAACAATATCTGCCGAAGCCAAGGCGTTTTCAAAGGCAGCGGTAATCGTGGCTCTATCATCTTTGACAACCCCCATCTGTACCACTTCTGCTCCCGCCATGTTGGCAATAGCAGCAATAGTGTGATGGTTGGAACTTCTGATCTGTGAAGCGTTTTCCTGGGCTTGACCAATCTCCAAGATCTCGCTTCCAGTTGAAAGTGTCGCCACACGTGGTTTTAACATGACACTCACAACAGCGATATTGAGTCCTGCCATCACACCGATCTCAGCAAAACCGATCTTCGTGCCTTTTTTGATAAGTACTTCACCTTCAGAGTAACTCTCACCTATAGGACGTACACTGTTACCAAAAGGAACCGGTTCGTTGATGATGATCGTGTCACCTTCAACCGTGACATTTTCGATCTGTATCAACGTATCCGCTCCAGCGGGCATACCCGCACCTGTAAAGGTCTTAATACACGTTCCACTGCTCACACTGCGTGTCTCATCGCTACCGGCAGGATTGTCACCCATGATCGTGATCCGACCTGAGGCCAAGTCACTGTGTAGTACCGCATAGCCATCCATAGCCGACGTGGGCTGTGAAGGTGAGTTCTCATCGGCTACGATATCTTTTGCCAGGTAGCGACCAAGTGCATCATTTAAAAAGACATTTTCCTGACGCAAAACACCTGCATTTAGTGCATTTAACAACTCTATTGACTTTTCATAACTTAAAAAACCCATCTACTCTCCTAATATTCCAGACCCGCTGATCGGTGTTGAACGATCTGCTGCGTAGAGACGTTTACCATCTCTAAGGTCATACTTCCAGATCGGAGCACTCGCTTTAAAGTCCTCAACAAAATCATTGATCATCTTCAATGCCACTTTACGTTTTGGTGAAAAGACCGCTGCTACATACGACGAGGTATGCAATGGAACATCACCACGAGAGTGTGCCATCTTCAAAATCGCACCCGCTTCTGTAGCCTTCTCTTGCCACGCATCAAACCATGATTCCAAAATAGGTTCATAAATGTCAAAACTCAGTCCACTTATACCATCTTCATCACGGATCGTCCCGATAAAAGGGATATAGGCACCATAGTTACTACCCGCTTCTTCCTGGTACCAACGTACCAGAAGCTCCTCTGTAGGAACAGGACCATCAAACAGTTCTAACATATCAACCGCCACAGACAGGAGGTAGCAATGAGACTTTATCGCCCGGTTTTAGAGCAGTATCAAGGCTTTTGACCAAGGTATCGTTCACTGCCACAGCACAACTCTCTAACCAATCTTTTACCTCTGCATCACTTTGCAATGCAGCTGCTACGTCTCTCAGTGTTGAAGCCTCGACTTCTAAGGCCTCTTTTTGTATTGGACCTAAAAATTCTACACGTACCATTATCTATCCTCGATGAGAGTATTTGTTTCTCTATTAATGCCGCGATTATAACATTTAAAGGTAAAGGGGAGTAAGTTATAATGCCACTAAAAAAAGGGAGTTGTCTATGTTGTTTGGCAAGATCGAGTACCTGAACCTCCTCCCTTTTCATCTTTTTATGAAACGCTATAGCCGCTCTTCGCAACACTACATGAGTTTTCGTTACAAAAAAGGGGTTCCCTCTAAGATCAACCGAGATTATGCTGCACATCGTGTAGATGCCGCCTTCATCTCCAGTATTAAAGCAAAAAAAGAGTCTTATGTGGACTTGGGTATCATCGCCAAACGTGAAGTTTTGAGTGTACTTCTGATCCCAAGTACACAAGAGGTACCTGACCAGGAGAGCGCTACTTCAAACGTTCTTGCCAAAGTTCTTGGACTTCAGGGGAAAACACTCATCGGGGATAAAGCCCTGCAACACTATCTGCAAGGTGATTCAGAAGCCATAGACCTTGCTTCTGCCTGGTATGAGAAGTACCATCTTCCCTTTGTCTTTGCCCTCCTTTGTCACCATCAGCACAAAGAGGAGACTCTAAAACTTGCACACGCTTTTAAAAAAAGTCATCTAAAAATTCCACAGTACCTTCTCCTAAAAGCCTCCAAGCGTACCGGAATCTCTACAAAAGATATACAACATTACCTCAACTATATTAGTTATGAACTCGATCATAAAGCCAAACTCAGTCTTAAAAAGTTTTGGTCTCTCTCTAAAAACATCGCTAACTAAGAAGATATTAGACCTAACTGACAACATAAAAGTGAAGATAGTTCTCAAATTTGCTGAAGACCATCAACTATTCCTAAAATTAAAAAAAGTATCCATTATCTATGTACTAGCACGCTAGTGGGACCCACCACGGACTACCATCTCAGAGTGTGAAGTTCTCCTTAAATACATTTTTTATGCTGCCCTTAAATCTAGGAAATCTCTATATATTCTATGTTACAATTAAATATATAAAGGATTTTCATGCCACAAAAAGAGATGCTCAACGCGATCTGCTCACAACTGCTCACACCCGATGACATTAACCTCTCTAAAGAGACCATCGAACGTATCGAAGATGAAAAGTTAGTCGTTCAAGTACTTATAGACAGTAACAATGCCGCTATACGCATCTACTCTCTTGAACCTCGTATGCTCTCTTCTATCATGCCCATCCTTCATAATCTTGGATTCAATATTATAGATGAGATTGCCTACAGCTTTCAAAGTACCAACACCACCTACCATCTTAAACGTTTTAATCTCGACTTAGAGAAGATCGATAAGATCACCCAAGCTAAAGAGAACATTGAACATGTGATCGCCAAGGCTTTGGTTGCGGATGCATTCAAGGTCTCCACACTCTCTTCACTGGTATGTGAGCAGAATATCAACCTACGCCAACTCTCACTACTTAAAGCGATGATAGAGTACATGAACCAAGCCGTACTCTCTATTAACTTGGGAAGCTTTATAAAGACATTTACAACACAATCTGAGATGTCTAAGCTCTTTTTACATTATTTTACTACCAAGTTTCAATTAGAGGTACCTTCTCGTAACAAAAAGCTTAAAGAGATAGAAGAGGTAATCGAGGCCCATATTAAAAGTGTTCCTAATATTACCGATGATAAAATCTTAAAACTCACTTTTGCACTGCTTCAGTCAATGTTACGTACTAACTACTTTTCAAACCAAGAGGCTATCGCCTTTAAGATCGATACAAAGACCTTCTCTGTTAACCTCAAGGGTCTACAGCCACAAATCGAGACCTTTGTCTTTCATAAAGACTTTTCTGGTGTCCATCTTCGTATGTCAAACGTATCTCGCGGTGGCTTAAGATGGAGTGATAGACATGAGGATTTCAGGACAGAGATCAAATCATTAATGATCACCCAAGAGGGTAAAAATGCCATTATCATCCCTGATGGTGCTAAGGGTGGTTTTGTCATCCACCGCGATAAAAAAGAGATATCTAAAGCCTTTTTCAAAGAGGTCTACTCAAACTTTATCCATAACCTCCTTGACTTGGTTGACAACCGAGTAGAGGGTAAAGTAGTCAGAGACCCTAACATCGTCGCCTATGACGATGAAGATGCCTATTTTGTAGTTGCTGCAGACAAGGGAACAGCTGCTATGAGTGATGTAGCCAATGCCATCGCCATAGAGCGAAACTTCTGGCTTGGTGATGCATTTGCGAGTGGTGGTTCTAACGGTTTTGGTCACAAAGAGCTTGGTATCACAGCCAAAGGATCGCTCAAGTCCACAGAACGTTTTTTCTTAGAAAAAGGCATTAACTTTAGAGAAGAGAGCACAACCGTAGTAGGTATTGGGTCTATGAATGGTGATGTCTTTGGTAATGGGCTTTTGGAGTCCAAGTACTTTAAACTTTTGGGTGCTATTTCCCATAAAGAGATCTTCATCGATCCAGACCCTATCCCGGCAACTTCATTCGAGGAACGTCAACGTCTTTTTATAGCAAAAGATGGCTCTTGGAGTGCCTATAATCGTTCTCTTATCTCTAAAGGGGGTGGGGTGTTTTTACGTAGCGACAAGGCGATAGCACTTTCACCTGAGATGCAAAAGATGTTCCATACCCAAGTAGAAAGTATGAGTGGTGAGACCTTGGCCCGTCATCTTCTCACAATGAAGGTCGACCTTCTTTTCAATGGAGGTGTGGGTACTTATGTTAAACACTCTGAAGAGAGTAATCTTGACCTTGGAGACAAACAAAATGAGGCGGTTCGTATTGATGCAACAGAACTTCGCTGTGCTATTGTCTCTGAAGGTGGTAACCTTGGCTTTACCCAAAAAGCACGTATTGAGTATGCTATTTCAGGGGGTCGTATCAACATCGATGGTATCGATAATGCAGCAGGTGTAGACACTTCAGACCATGAAGTCAACCTTAAGATCTTACTCAATATTCTCAAAGAGAAAGCCCTCATCACGGAAGAAGAGCGTACTAACACTCTGAAATCACTCACACAACAAGTGGTCAACATGGTCTTGTGGAGTAACTACAGACAAGCACTTGCACTCTCTCGTGATGAGCGACTAAGCCGACTCTATCCTGATGACTTTAACCAGACTATAGATATCTTGAGTGAAAATGTTCAAGCCTTTAATCGCCGTGACTTTTTCATTCCTAAAGCAGAGAACATGAAAAGTGTTCTAACTAAAGAGGGATGTATTGTCAGACCAATCCTCTCTTCTCTACTCTCATATTCTAAGATCTTTATCACTAAACTACTTTTAGAAAGTACCCTTATTGATGAGAGTTACGCGGTTGACTTCCTTTACAAGTACTTCCCAAAATCTTTTGTCACCGTCTATGAAAATGAAATTAACCTCCACCCACTTAAGCGACAGATCATTGCCACAGCTATTGCGGATACGCTTGTCAATCTTCAGGGTGCCAGCTTCATACATGACTACCAGCGTCTTGGAAACAAAAAGTTTTTGGACAAGATCCGTGCCTATCTCATCAGTAACCAACTCTTTGGCGCCAATGACATCCGTTTTGAGATCTTTAGACAAGACTACATTATGGAACTCGCTACCCAATACAAACTTCTTAGCACACTAGAAAGAAGCCTCACCTTCTCCACAAAATGGATGCTTAACTATTTAGACACCGAACAGATTAACTCTGCCCATATACTCGACTATAAAGAGCGTCTGTTTATACTGCTTGATACCATAGAGACTCCTAAAAAAGAGAAGCTTTACTTAAAAGACAACAGAGAGTTCAACCACTTTTTTGCTTCCATAGACTATCTCCGCTTTGCAGTTGCCGTAATCATTGTCAAAGAGCACACGGATAACCAGTTTGAAAATGTAGCAACACTCTTTTATCTTATTTTCAGAGAGACTAAGATCATGAGTCTACTTCAGATCCTGGATGAATTAAAACTTCACGCAGATCTAGACAAGGACCTCAAAGGACAGATGCTCTACTTCATTGAGTTTATTGTGGTAAATATCACTAAAAAAGTACTTAGTTTTCAACGTACCAATGAATCACCTGAAGATGCTTTCGCAAACTATCTTGAAAACCATGATACCCACTACGATAAGACAATAGAACAGATCAATCACCTTCTAGCTGAAGAGCATAAAGAGATGAAAGTAGTAATAAAAACTATTAATAGATTGATGATGATGGCACTGTAGGAGAAGTCAAAAAAATATGGACACCAAAAGTGTCCATGAAGTTAGATAGTTGTAATGCCTAGATCTTACCGTCCAAGTGATCAGCAAGACGCTCAAGCTTAGTTCTATAAGTATCAAGATCAAACTCTTTAACACGGGCTACACCATCTTCTACTGCCGCCTGAGCAACAGCAGATGCTACATAAACAAGTACACGACGGTCAAACGGTGATGGAATGATATATTCTGGACCAAACTCCATATTTTCACGGCCTTGGGCTTTTTTAACATGCTCTGGAACAGGCTCTTTCGCTAGTGAGGCAAGGGCTTTAGCTGCTGCCATTTTCATGTTTTCCGTGATCTTGCTAGCTCTAACATCTAAAGCACCACGGAAGATCTGAGGGAAACCTAATACATTGTTGACCTGATTTGGAAAATCGCTACGCCCCGTACCGATGATAATGTCTTCTCTTGCCGCTTTGGCAACGTCTGGCATGATCTCCGGATTCGGATTGGCACAGGCAAAGATAATAGGATGTTTATCCGACATCTTTTTGACCATATCACCTGTGATCAGGTTAGGACCACTTAATCCCAGTACCATGTCGGCACCTTCAATAGCATCATCAAGTGTACGGTGAGGTGTCTGTAATGCAAAGGCCTGCTTGTATTTGTTCAAGTCAGTACGCTCATTGTGCACGACGCCTTTGGAGTCAAGCATAATAATATTTTTCACTCCAAACTTTTTATACATATTGCCACAGGCGATAGCCGCTGCACCGGCACCAATAATAACGATCTTGACATCTTCGACCGTCTTGCCACTCATCTCCATAACGTTCATCAGACCTGCAGTTGTGATCACGGCTGTTCCATGCTGGTCATCATGAAAGACGGGAACGTCACAGATCTCTTTAAGACGCTCTTCGATCTCAAAACATTTTGGCGCTTTGATATCTTCGAGGTTGATGCCACCAAAACTGTCAGCAATAGCAGCAACGACCTTGATGATCTCTTCGGTATCTTTAGTGTTAAGTTCGATGTCTACCGCATCAACATTTGCAAATGACTTGAAAAGTACACCTTTACCTTCCATAACGGGTTTTCCAGCGATATGGCCTATGTCTCCAAGTCCAAGTACAGCAGTACCATCACTGATAACAGCAACAAGGTTCCCTTTGTTGGTGTACTCATAAGCTTTTTCAACATCGTCCTGGATCTCCAAACATGGAAAGGCAACACCCGGTGAATATGCCATAGAAAGTTTGTCTACCGTGTCACACGGTTTGGTAAGCAGTGTACCTGTCTTTCCGGCAGTATCAAACTCGCCTTTTGATCTATGGTACTCGAGTGAGTCTTCTTTGAATGTCTCTTTGTTCATGGATAATCCTTTATATAATTTGTGTCTGTTAACTTAATGCTTCAACCGCACGGTTAATGCGCTTGATCGTCTCGTCTTTTCCTAAAACAGCCATAACGCTGTCCATACCTGGTCCACCCATAGCACCTAAAAGTGCTACGCGCAGTGGCATACCTATCTTCCCAAAACCAATCTCCATCTCAGCGACTAAAGCTTCCATTGCTGCATGAAAGTCTGATGGAAGATGTAGCTCTGTTGTACTTTCTAACTTTGAAACAAATGCCTTTAGTACTTCTTTCGCATCACCTTTAAAAGCTTTTTTAACTGCTTTTTCATCATATGATTCAGGTGCGTTCAAAATAGCTGGAACCATCTCTGCCAACTCTTTCATGTTTTTAGCACGTTCTTTCAATGCATCCAACAAAAACTCTTTTTTATCATGACCTTCAACATCAACACCATACTCTTTTAAAAGTGCTGCAAGTTTCTCATTGCTACTGTTTTTGATGTAGTGTCCATTTAACCAGTCAAGCTTGTCTACATTGTAAATAGAGGCAGACTTATTGATGTTCGATGGATCAAACAGTTCTATCATCTCATCCATACTGAAGATCTCTTGATCGCCATTACTCCAACCCAGACGAACTAAGAAGTTTAGCAGTGCCTCTGGCAGGTAACCCATCTCTTTATACGCCATAACATCTGTTGCACCATCACGTTTTGAAAGTTTTTTACCACTTGCATTATGGATCATCGGCACATGATAAAACTTAGGTAACTCAAAACCTAAAGCCTCATAGACAACCATCTGCTTCGGCGTGTTAGAGAGATGGTCATCTCCACGGATCACTTCGTTAATACCCATCAGTGCATCATCGATCGCTACGACAAAGTTATAGGTTGGAGAGCCATCACCCCGTGCAATAATAAAGTCGTCTAAGATATCTTCTGCCTGAAAAATCACACGACCCTTAATCCCATCATCTATCACGATCTCACCTGTCATAGGTGCCTTGATACGAATTACAGGCTCTAAACCTTCAGGAGGTGTCCCCTCAAAGTCACGGTAACGGCCATCGTAACGGGTACGCTCTTTATTTGCCATCTGTGTCTCACGAAGTTCCGTTAGCTCATCTTTACTCATGTAACACTTATAAGCCTTACCTTCATCAAGAAGTTGCTTTATATACTTAGCGTAGATCTCGTCTCTTTGAGATTGGTAGACGATGTCGCCATCATGTTCTAGTCCTACCCACTTAAAAGCTTTAACAATCGCCTCAGCAGCAGCCTCAGAATTACGGCTTTTATCTGTATCTTCAATGCGCAACACAAACTTACCGCCATTACGACGGGCCCACAAATACGAAAGCAGTGCTGTTCTAAGCCCTCCAATATGGAGATAACCTGTCGGACTTGGTGCGAAACGTGTGACAACCATGATCTACCCTTTTGAAACGTTGTTACCGTTTCTCTAAAATTATGATGGAATTTTAGCAAAAAAGCGCTTTATAAGTAGACTTTTTGATAGTGTTCATATTTTATAGTATATATACATTACTTTACTTCTTGGACTTTAGAGCTTTCTGTTAGATTTAAGTAGGTAAAATACCGCTAATTATTAACATTTTAAGCGAGCTTTTTTTGAAACTATTTATACTCCCTTTACTTTTTATGATCACACTTTATGCAGAGACTATTGACGGGGTTGCTATTGTGGTTAAAGACCAGATCATCTCTCTTTACGACATCACCACGACTATGAAAGAAAACAATATCCCTCAAGAGCAGGCCATCGAAATGCTGGAGCGCCAAAAACTTGAAGCAATTGAGATCAAAGAGCGCCATATCACTGCCAGCAAACAAGAGGTCTTTGAAGACATTCAACGTATGGCGGAACAGAACAAGATGAGTGTCATACAGCTTTATCAGGCCATTCAAAGTTCTCAAGGCCTGAGTGAAAAAGCACTCAAAGAGAAGATAAAAGAGAAGATCCTTAACCAAAAGCTCTACAATGCCATCGCTTTTTCTCATCTTGAGCAGCCTAATGACGAAGAGATCCAGGAGTACTACGAACTGCATAAACAGGAGTTTTTAAAATCCTCTTCATATACTGTACTCATCTACCAATCAGCAGATTCTAACCGCTTACAAGAAAAAGTAGACAACCCTATGTTCTACTCACCAGAGGTCACCAGCGAAGAGCGTACCTTTGAATCAGGAAAGATGAACCCACGTCTACAAGAGCTTTTAGAAAACACTCCTGTTAACAACTTTACGCAAGTGCTTCCCGCTCCAGATGGTGGCTTTATGAGTTTCTACATCAAAGAGAAGGGCGCTTCTGGAACACCAGACCTTGCAGCCATTCGTCCTCAGATCTCTAATGCTTTGATGGGGCAAAAAAGAGAGACGATTTTGAAAGACTATTTTGATCGTCAGCGGTTAAATGCTGATATTAAGGTGATTCGTCTTCCTCAGAATTAGACATGCTGGCCTTTGACTATTGAGTACTCTATGTTGTACTTCAACTAAGACGTATCCGCCTGCTATATACCTGCTAACTTTTTTGATTTCATAACTGACTTTTTCTTCTTTAGTGACTACCTTTGTAGTTCAAATTGTGGCGAACCGAACTTTTCTTCTCTGTCGCGTCAGAGAAGTAATTTTCGAGAAAAGAAGAGAGACGCTGTTGTTGAGAGGAATAAGCTCATTATCTAAAGCAGTTAGATTTTCGTTCTTTATATTGCTACGGCTCCGGTTGTTATTATTACGAGTTTGTTTGAATTGGGATGAAAGTGAGTAGCTTTCAGATTAATCAATGCGTCACCACTTGCTCTTTTCTCTAGCATCTGCAAGGCTGAACGGAGTTTTATTTCTACCGTAAAGAAAATGACACTGTCTGAGACGTAGTCGAGTTTGGCATTTTTAGGTAGAAATGGAGTGAGGGTAGTTGATAGCTATCGACCCTGAAGCCCGCTAGAGGCAGTTTTTTTGTTTCTATTTTTGCTGAGTCAAAAAAAGAAAGAGTAGCAAATTAAAGTTTTATATATCAAAGAATTGAAAAGTGAAAAAAACAAAAGGAGTAGATTCTGAATCAAGTTCAGAATGACAGAGCGAAAAGAGTGGACTCCGAATCGAGTCCGGAGTGACGACTTTCGTCAAGAGTAGAAAAGGTTAAAAGGAAGGTTAGTGAATGCTAGCCTGATTTTTAGCACTTTTAGTATCTACCCAAATATTAGGAGTAGACCCACCAGGTGTTAAAAAGATCTTAGCATCTTTGTTCACACGAAGTGCTTCATTAAACTTCCCTTGAACTTGGATCTGCTCAAGCTGAAGAAGTTTTGTTGTTAACGACTGAGAGATAAGCTTGTTTGCCTTAGCTTTTGCATCTGCTTCGATGGTAATGGCTTGCGCCTTACCTTGAGCAGCAATCTTAACCGCGTTGGCTTGACCTTGCGCCTGAGCTGCACGTTTTAGTGCTTCTTGCTTCGCTTTTTGAACCTCTTGTTCTGCCTGTTGAACCTGCTGTTTTGCCAACTGCACACGCTCGATCTGATCTTTAACTTTTGTTGGAAGCACGATCTCGCGAAGCTGTACGGACTGGAGCTCTGCAGGTGTATTTTTAAGACTTGCAATACTTTTACGCATACCTACTTCAATAGCAGTAGCAATAGCATTACGCTCTGTAGGAAGTGCTTCTGCCTCATAGTTACCAATAACATTACGAACAACATCACGAACAACAGGATTAATGATCTTCTCTTCCCAGCTAAATCCCCAGTTAGAGATCGTCTGAGCAGCATGTTCTGCATTAAGACGGTACTGAATCGTAATCTCGATGCTAACAGGAAGACCACGTTTGTCAAGAACCGTGATCGCTGGTTTGACCTCGATACCTTCACCCGCACCTGCATTACGCTCAATACGACTTGCATAGTTAATAATACGTACTTTTGTATCTACAATATAAACTTTTTGAATCCAAGGCATGATAAAGTGAAGACCCGGAAGCATTGCTTGTGCCTCATATTTACCATTAGTTGCCAAGATACCGCGCTCACCCTCGGTGATCACAACAAAAGGTTTAGCAAGGATCAACAGAAGGATAATACCACCAATAAAGTAGAAGATCCCAGCTTTTCCACCACCAAAATTGAAGTCCATTTTTGGTGGTTTAGGTACATTAAAACCATTGTTACTGTTTGAGCTTCCGCCGCTATTTTTCTTCTTGTTAAAGTAGTCGTTCATATCTGATGCCATTAAGACTCCGTTATTTTCGTTGATTTTTTTCATGTCTATACGTATGTCAAGTAATGGTCATACTTCTCAATACGGCCAAAGACCATGTCAAAGTATGTTGATTGGATTTTTTCAGTTAGTGGTCCACGTGAACCGCCACCTATGATACGGCCATCGATCTCACGTACCGGTGTTACCTCTGCTGCTGTTCCCGTAAGGAAAGCCTCATCAGCGATGTAAAGCTCTTCGCGCGTAATACGGCGACGAACAACTTCGATACCCATGTCACTTGCTAACTCTATAACCATTTTTTGAGTAATAGACTCAAGTGAATTGTCACTTGGTGGCGTGATCAAAACACCCTCACGGATCATAAAGAAGGCTGCACCTGTCGCTTCTGCAACATAGCCTTGATCGTCAAGTAAAAGGCCTTCATCATAACCACACTCTATTGCTTCATACTTTGCCATTTGTGAGTTAAGGTAGTTAGCCGTAGCCTTTGCCTTACCCATGTTCGAAGTGTTAGAAGGACGGTTGATAGAAGAGATCTTCAGACGAATACCACGTCTAAGTCCCTCTTCACCCAAATAAGCGCCCCACTCCCATGCTGCCAACACAGTCTCTACTGGAGCATCTTTATGGTAAACACCCATAACGCCATAACCTAAAAATGCAAAAGGACGGAGGTAAACATTGTCTCCTTCGAACTCATTTTTCTTTACAAGATCGATCTGCGCTTGGTTAAGTTCTTCTACTGTGTAAGGGATGTCGATCAAGGTCATTTTAGCTGACTCTAAAAGACGTTTTGTAT
>JALWKG010000091.1 GCA_027081565.1 Helicobacteraceae bacterium | reverse complement strand
ATCGCGCGCTTTCTGACGCTATTACAACAGTAGAGCTCTTTTTAAAGTCTTTAAAACTTGTGGATGAGAAAGTTACTACTGTTGAGGAGTTGATACTGTTTTCTAAACAGGGGAAAAGGTTTAAGAGGCCGAAGTTTGATCCTATGTTAGAAGAGAGTTCTTCTAAGTAACTAATTGAAGTCCATTTATATCTTTCTATGGTCTATTCTTTTTTTCTTTCAACTTTACCCTTCCTATTTCTTGAGTATTTGAACATTTATGTATACACCCTCACTATTTTTGTACCGACAAAAAAGTAAGCAAAAAAACTCTCGAAACGGCTTCGAGGTCGGTAGCTACCGACTGCCCTCCTTTCAGTCATTGCATTCCTAAAAATCCCTAACTCGACTACATCTCAAACAGAGTGATTTTCTTAACGGAACGCCACTCTCTTCAATCGGCTCTGCAGGGGTTTCGAAAAGAGCACATAAGGTAACGCATTATTTAAAAGTAAAAGCCTTCGCTTTTATCCCTACTCTAACTTTCTGATTATAGCAATTGTCTTTTCTCGTAGCAGCTTTTTCGACATCGATACGTTACCACTTAAGCTCTTCTCTAGCATCTGCAAGGCTGGACGGAGTTTTATTTCTGTCCTTAAGTAAACCCATCTATTTGAGTGAATAGCGAGTTATGGGTTTTTAGACAGAAATGAAACGGAGAGAGGGAAATAGATAGCTACCGTCATTGTGACCAAAGGGAATGCCCTTGGGTAAAGCCCGCTAGAGGAAGTTTTTTACGATACGAAATTTAGTTCCATCCTGTACTGCACTTTAGTGCTATGTGTTTCTATTTTTGCTGAATCAAAAAAAGTGAGGGAAGCAGGAGAAAGTTGTATTGTCGATAAAAGTTTAGATAAGGTCAAAAAGAAAACAATATATATTGTTTTTAATCCGAGGAATTAGAACTTTAAGAGCCATTGCTGAAGCTCGGGGGTCAGGTTACCAATATTTATTATCTCTCTATCAAGCATTTTTGACCCTCTCTTTAGTAACCGCGATTATAACGGTAAGGGGATTAAAACTGTGTTTAAAGACAGAACAAAGATTAAGAGCGTTTGTCCAGAAGTGACGCTAATTAACTAAGCCACTCTGGACTGAAAATACAGAGGTTTAAATGATGGACTAAAGTCCATATCGTTCGTCTTTCTGAACTTGATTCAGAATCCAGGGTGAGGCATTATTTCTTTTGACTTCAATAATCTGTTCTACACACACTGGATCCCGGATCAAGTCCGGGATAACTTTATTAGAAATGCACCCACTGAAGTATTTCTGAACTGAAAGTCCAAAGTTTTAAACTAAATTTTGGACAATAAATCAAATGTTTTATTCCTGATCTTAGTACCACCCAATACCAATCCCAACATTAATATTGGGATCTTTTTTCTCCCCTATATAAAAACCAACACGTATTTGTGACAATAACAAAATATGTATTTCAATTGCCACACCATGATAATTACCCTCCTTGAAAAGACCTTTACCCTGACTTACTTGCAAGTATGAATATCCTACTTTAACATTTACAAGTGCCCCCTCCAAACCTCCTTTTCCTAGTCGCATACCTGCATTATATGCCTGTCCATAGCCACCTAGATCTACACTACAATACGGGTCTAGCGTAATAAGTTTCTTCTCTTTCAAATAATTCAGACCAATGCTCGCTGTTGGACCGAGACTCCTTTGATACACAAAGTGAGCATCTGGCACGACATTAGTATTTAGAAAACCATAAGGTTCTTTTCCAAATAATATTATCGGTAGTACTACTAAAAACAGAATACGTATCAAAACAGAAATCACTTAATAATTTTTAACTTATAATACTATTTTATATTGTAAAAGGGGCTTGTTTTCTAAAAAGGACTCAACTAAAGAGTTTAGATGAAATCATCTTCTCTCTTCCAAGTTGAAGGATCAGTCACAACCAATATTCACAACAACTCTAAAAAGTATTATAAGGTATTATTTGGTGAGACGAGTCGGTTAATTGGTCAGTTAAGTTTAGGTGAAAATTACACTTGTAATTAGAATTGGCGAATAAAAGAAGTTCTGTAGAAAAAGGATGTCTCACTTTTCTGAGACAGAAGGAGAGCTTACTCTTCGTAAGCTCCAATACTGGTCAAACGATCGTAGCGCTTCGCCATACGATCTTCATCACTTAGAGCAGAAAGCTCTTCCACAGACTTAACAAAGTACTCAGCTATAGCATCAGCCGCGCCCTCTTTATTACGGTGTGCACCTATAAGTGGCTCATCTATGACATCGTTGATAAGGTCTAGACCTTTCAGGTCAGAACTTGTGATCTTAAGTGCTTTTGTTGCAGCCTCGACCTTAGAAGGATCATTCCATAAGATAGCAGAACAGCCTTCAGGAGAGATAACTGAGAAGACAGAGTAGCGCATCATCGCAAGTTTGTCAGCTACACCGATAGCTAAAGCACCACCAGAACCACCTTCACCAATAACTACTGAGACTGTTACAGTGTTAAGCTCTGCAAGTTCTAAAAGGTTACGTGCAATCGCTTCTGACTGGTTACGCTCTTCAGCTCCAAGACCAGGATAGGCACCCGGTGTGTCTATAAGCATAAGTAGTGGTAAGTTGAACTTTTCAGCTAACTTTGCCACACGTAAAGCCTTGCGATAACCCTCAGGGTTAGGCATACCAAAGTTACGCTTGAGCTTATTTTTAGTACCACGGCCTTTTTGTTCACCGATCACAACAGCACGTTGCCCACTGATATAACCCATATAACAGACAATCGCAGCATCATCAGCAAAGTGACGATCACCATGAAGTTCTACTTTATCTGTCATAAGAAGGTTGATGTAGTCAAGAGCATAAGGACGGTCAGCGTGACGTGCTAACTGTAACTCTTGGTAAGGAGAGAGATTTTTGTAGGTCTTTGCTACCTCTTTTTCAAGATCAGCCTGAAGGATCTCTGCAGCATGTTTGTCATGACGCACTTCTGCAGAGATAATATCTTCTTGGATCTGTTTGATCTTCTGTTCAAAATCGAGATAAGTAGCCATTGTGAGACTCGCTTATATCTTTTTGAAGATGACAACACCGTTAGTGCCGCCAAAACCAAAAGAGTTACTCATAACACAGTTCAATTCAGCTTTACGCGCTTCATTAGGAACAATATCAAGGTCACAGTTTTCATCAGGTGTTGCATAGTTAATCGTTGGAGGGATGATACCATCACGCATTGCCATAATAGAGATAATCGCTTCAAGACCACCCGCAGCACCAAGACAGTGACCGGTCTGACCTTTAGTTGATGAGACTGGAGGACAGTTCTCTTTACTGCCAAAGAGTTGCTTGAGTGCCGCTGTCTCATTTTTGTCATTAACTGGAGTTGATGTACCGTGTGCGTTAACATAATCAACAACTGGCTCACCTGCCATTTTGTAAGCAGCTTTCATCGCACGAAGCGGACCATCAAGACTTGGAGTTGTAATATGGTTTGCGTCACCACTCTCACCAAAACCAATAAGCTCAGCATAGATGTTAGCACCACGAGCAACAGCCGCGTCATACTCTTCAAGTACAAGTGCACCCGCACCTTCACCCATAACAAAACCATTACGTTCTGCGTCGAATGGACGAGATGCTACTTTAGGATCTGCAGTTGTTGAAAGTGCTTTCATTGAAGCAAATCCACCAATACCCACACCTGTGATCGCTGACTCAGCAGCAACAACCAGCATGCGCTCAGCACCATTACACATAATAGTCTTAGCTGCTTCAGAGATAGAATGTGTACCTGCAGCACATGCAGTTACCGCAGAAAGGTTAGGCCCTTTAAGACCATGATCGATGGTAACAAAACCACCAAGCATGTTAACCAATGCTCCTGGAATAAAGAAAGGAGAGATACGACGTGGTCCACGTTCATTTAGGATGATAGAGTTCTTTTCGATCGATGGAAGACCACCGATACCAGAACCTGCAGCAATACCAAAACGCTCTTTATCGATATTGTCACTCTCTTTAAAGTTAGCATCTGCCATCGCTTCTTGAGCTGCCTTGAGTCCAAGTTGAATAAAGCGGTCCGCTTTTTTAACCTCTTTTGGCTCCATAACTGTTGATGGATCAAAATCTTTAACCTCGCCAGCAATTTTCACTGTAAAGGCTTCTGTATCAAAAAGAGTAATGGTGTCGATACCGCCAACACCATCACAGATCGCTTTAAACGAACTCTCTTTATCATTTCCAACCGCATTGATCATACCTAGACCAGTTACTACAATTCTTCTCACATTAATCTCCTAAAAATGATAAATGTACTTAAAAAGTGACTTTAAAAGCCGCTATTTAAAAACATTAAAAAGGGCCTGAGGGCCCTAAAAATTACGCTTTGCTCTCTATGTAGCTAAGAACGTCTTGAACTGTTTGGATCTTCTCTGCTTCATCATCAGGAATCTCAATATCAAACTTCTCTTCTAGAGCCATTACTAGCTCAACAACGTCAAGGCTGTCTGCACCTAGATCTTCAACGAATTTTGATTCCTCTTTAACCTCATCTGGGTTAACGCTTAGTTGTTCAACAACTACCTCTTTGATGTCATCGATAAGTGCCATAATAGCTCCTGTTCATAAAAAAATTTGGGAAAGTATAACACAATAAGCTTAATTAATAAGTGAAAGCAACCCTTCAGAAGCCGTTGTTTCTATGGGTAACATTAAATCTATTGAATGTTGAATTATAAAAAGATGACAAAGCGCATCTTAAAAGAAAACGAGCTGCTAAAGTTTCAGATGTGGTGTGAGTTGTACTAGGCGTGAACCCGAAGACGTACATCGGTATGTTGAGAGGTGAACCGGGTCTGCCCCTTCGGGTGCCAGTGCAAATTGCGCCGCAGCTGGAACTTTAGTTTAGGCCATGTTCATGCCACCGTTGACCTTAAGCGTTTCTCCTGTGATGTATGAGGCATGATCACTCAACAAAAATGCCGCCGCTTCAGCCACCTCTTGAGGATTACCAAAACGTCCCATCGGGATCTTAGAAGTAAAGGCTTCTTTGACCTCATCACTCAACTCGTCAGTCATATCCGTTGCGATAAAGCCTGGAGTGATCGTGTTGTAACGAATCCCACTTGTCGCCGCTTCAATAGCAAAAGATTTAGTCATCGCGATAACACCACCTTTAGAAGCAGCGTAGTTTGTTTGACCAGCATTACCTGTCTCACCTACAATAGAAGCGATATTTACAACCGCACCAAACTTCTTTTTACGCATCACCTTCATAGACTCTCTACAGCCTACAAATGCAGAGGTAAGGTTTGCATTGATAACAGACATAAAATCTTCACTTTTCATACGAAGTGCTAACTTGTCATTAGTAATACCTGCGTTGTTTACAAGGTAAGAGAACTCACCGTCAGCTGCGACAATAGACTTGATACCCGCAACAAAAGCAGCTTCATCGCTCACATCAAAACCAATGACCTCAGCCTCTCCACCGTTCGCAATAATCTCAGCTTTAACAGCTTCTGCCGCTTCAGCACCACTGCGGTAGTGTACCCATACCTTAAGACCAAAACCTGCCAATGACTTTGCGATCTCTGCACCGATACCACGACTCGAACCTGTTACTAAAACATTTTTACCTGTAAATTTCATCTTTTATCCTATTATCTAAATTGTTGTGGCCATTATAAGCTAAAACTACTAATGGCATTCTATATAAGGGCATGGTCCATTTCTGCTGGCTTGTCAACACCCATAAGTTCTAAAACAGTCGGCGCAATGTTGTTCAAAGCCCCTGACTCTACCTTCGTCACACCATCAGCAACTACAAAGCACCACACCTTTCCAACGGTATGGTTGGTCAGTACATTGCCTGCTTCATCACGCATCTCTTCACAGTTTCCATGGTCAGATGTCAAGACCAAAGCATAATCTTCTGCTTTTGCCTTCTCTACAATACGTCCCAGTTCATGGTCGACTGTCTCTACTGCTTTAATAGCCGCGTCTATATTTCCAGTATGTCCCACCATATCACCATTGGCAAAGTTCACTACAATAAAGTCATATGCTTCATCCATAGCATTTAAAACAGCATCACCCACTGCCGAAGCACTCATCTCAGGCTGCATGTCATAAGTCTTGACATCTGGACTAGGGATCAGAAC
>JALWKG010000090.1 GCA_027081565.1 Helicobacteraceae bacterium | reverse complement strand
CCACATTTTCAATAGCATTTTGAACTCCAAAGACGATGAGTGTTCCATTTTTAGAGGGAGCCTGGATGTTAGGAGCATTTTTAGCGATCGCTTTGACCGAATGCATGATCTGTCCAAGAGAGAGATGATAGCCTGAGAGTTTATCGAGGTCAACCAAGATGTTGAATTGTGGATGATTGATACCTTTTAAGGTACTTTTAGAGACATTTTCTATGGCATTGATATCTTGTTGAACCTCGCGTACCAAACGGTACTGCTCTATGGTGTTTTCATCACTCCCATCTTTTTGAAAAAAAGCGATGGTCGCCACAGGGATGTCGATGTCAATGTCAAAAGGCTTGACAAGTGGCATCATCACACCCTCAGGCATGGTGTCCATGTTCTGCATGACTTTGTCATAAAGTTTGAGATTAGAGGACTCTCTGTCTTCACCGATGAGATACTGGACATTGATCATCCCGACATTGTTCATGGCAGTACCATAAACATGTTCAACACCCTTGATCTCTCTAATTCGGCGTTCTAAAGGTTTGATGACAACATTAGTAATCGCTTCCGGTGTAGCTCCAGGGATCACAACAACAATAGATCCCCCACTGACGGCGATCTGTGGATCTTCTTCACGGGGGGCAATGTTAAGGGTGATGTAACCTAGTAGCAAGATCGTGACCAAAAGAACCATAGTCAAAGGGTTGTTAAGAAACATGCGGGCCATGACACCAGCGATATTTTTACTTTTGTACGGCTCTTGCACGGTTTTTAATTCCTGGCCATTTGGGCTTTGTCTACTTTAACATGGATCTTGGCATACATACCTGGAAATATCTTGTCGCTTGTCTTTTTAAAGTTTACAATGATTTTAAAAGTGTGGGCCATAGGATTGGCACTTGGGACGATTGACTTGATGACACCCTGCGTTTTGTAGTGTAAAGAGGGGATGGTAATCTTCACTTTTTGGTACTTTTCTACATACTGGAGATCAGACTCAGCCACTTCGCCTTCTATCTGCAGGTGATTCAAATCAACCAGGATCATGGTCAACATACCCGGAGCGATCAGGTCACCTACACGGATACGTTTGTCAACAATGATCCCGTCGTTTGGTGCTTTGACTTCCAAGTAACCTGTGATAGTAGAGATCTGTTTTATCTTTTCTGCAGCGTTTTTTACCAAGACCTGTGCAGAAGCAAGACCTGCTTCGACATTGTCTGCGGTAATGTCGAGGTTCTCGAAGTCACTGGTGTTGACCATACCCTTGTGCTTGAGGTTGCTTTTTTGTCGGTCTATGCTCTCTTTGCGAGTACGATAGACATCGACGATAGCAAGGGCCTGTTCAAGCGCAAGATCAGCCTGCTCTTTTAAGATGTCAAATTCGGCAGACTCAAGTTCAAACAGGGTGTCTTCGCGTTCGACACGGTCACCCACATCAAAGTAGACATGTTTTACATAGCCCATATAACGTGCACCGATCATCTTTTGGTTGTTCGATATCACAGTACCGGTCAACTTAAGTTCAAGTGCTTGAAGCTGTGTTGTGAAAATAAAAATGATTAATATATAAATTAACTTCAACGCATTCATACCTTTAATGGAGCAATCTTTTAGTTCTTGCCATGAAGTGAGTAAGGCTTCAAGGCTCATTGTATAGCGTTTTGCTAAGACTTTAGCTTAAGGACTTATTCTAAAGAGACTAAGTGCTCTCCGCATCAGAGATACTCTTTTATACTATTACCAAGTACGAAGTTGTGAGTGACATTCCATACACTGTTTCATGATCTTGGTGTAGGCTTGAATGGCCTGTTGAGAGTCTCCTGCCTTAAAACGCTGAAGGATAAGTTTGGCTTTTTGATCGATCTTCTTGGTGACCTTGTTAGAAAACTTTACTTTTGCATTCATATATCGTGCCATTGGGTCTTTCTCTTCAACCTCTTCTAGAGGTGGCTGAACACGGCGAATAGCATCAGAGAGCTTGATAGCGCCATCTTGAACGATCTCGTTATTGTTATAGAAAAATCCGGTCTGTATCTGTGACATCGCTTCAGACATGATCTGCATATCCTTAATACGATCTTCTTTAGTATAAGGTGCGGCAAATAGTGTGGTGCCTAGTAGTAAGATGAGCATGCTTCTTTTCATTGTTTTCCTTTGTAAAGCTTAGTGTTACAAAAATGATTATAACCAAAGAAATTTTGAAGTGAGTAAAAATATCCATTTTCGAAAAAAAGTGTATTTAATGTGATTTTGTTGTGCTTTATGTATAAAACAATGTCTGTATACTCCTAAAATAGGGAGTCTACATATATACTATTATAAGAATAGTATATAGTGTATTATTAACAATTATAATTCCACTTAAAGCTTGTAAATAGGGGGATTACAGGGGTCTTATAGTGAGGAATGTGAAATTATCATAAATTATCGTTATATGTGAATTTAAGACACACTTTAGGTAGTGAGGGCTATAGTTTTCCCAGATACAACAGTTTAAAGGACAAAAATGAAGAAAACAATTGTAGCAAGCGCAATTGCATTAAGTGCAATGACAACAACAGTAACAGCAGGTGACTTTAGTTTCGGAGACATGTTTAAAGACATGAAAGATGCATCAACAACGATGAGTCATGACGCACGTGATACTGCGGACTCAATGAAAGATGGTGGTGTTGAGGTCTCTAAAAGTGGAGAGCGTACCGTTACCAGTGTCAGTCATGATGCACGTGACTCTGCTGTAAAGGCATCGGATGACCTTAAGACAAGTGAGATCGCAACGGTTAAAAGTGGTGAGACGACAACGACTGGTATCAGTCGTGATGTGCGTGACTCAACAGTTGAGTTGGCAGAAGACACTAAAGACACGGCGACCAACACGTCTCGTGACATGAAAGACAGCTCAACAATGGCGACTAAAGACTTTAAAGACTCTACAGTACAAGTCTCACATGATGCACGTGACTCTACTAAGACCGTTTCTAATGATCTGAAATCCTCAACTGAGACGACTT
This sequence comes from Helicobacteraceae bacterium, assembly GCA_027081565.1. Taxonomy (GTDB): domain Bacteria; phylum Campylobacterota; class Campylobacteria; order Campylobacterales; family Sulfurimonadaceae; genus Sulfonitrofixus. The sequence continues at coordinate 3,181 of JALWKG010000090.1, read as the reverse complement.
CGAACAATCTTAACGACTCTACAAAAACAACATCAAACAACTTGAACGACTCTACCAAGACGACTTCAAACAACTTGAACGACTCTACTAAGACAACGTCTAACAATCTTAACGATTCAACCAAGACGATCTCTAACAATGTAGATGACTCTACAAAAACAGTCTCTAATGATGCGAGAAAATCTTCGACGACGGCATCTAATGATATGAGAGATTCTACAGACAGTATTTCTGACAATGCTAATGACTCGACTAAGACAGTGTCTAACGATGCGAGAAAATCTAGTGTAGAAGCAAGTCATGATGCAAGAAAGTCTACAGATTCAGTCTCTGACAATGCCAGCGATTCAACCCGTTCGGTAGCTAACAATGCCAGTGATGCAACACGTACACTCTCTGAGAGTGACTATGCAGACTATAAGCGTTGGAAAGAGTCACAGAAGAAGTAATCTTCTGTAGAGAAGCAGCTTTTGCTTCTCTCTTTTTATAATCTTTATTTGTAAAAAATAGTTGCTATTTTTTATTTGTAAATTTTATTCAGATCTCTCAAGAGTCTGGAGCCCTAGGACGTTTTATGAAAAAAATGCAGACCGCACTCACCCTCTCACTCTTTACCTTTGCTACTTTAGTTCAGGCAGAGACTTCTACTATAAATGTAACGGTTCCCAAACCTGTTGAGGTTAATGTAACAGTACCCTCTGTGGAACTGGTTGTGGACGGTTTATCGGTCTCAAAGACCAGTACCGAGCTCAGCCAACCTACATCAAAGTCAGCTACTCCGACAATCGAGACCAAAGCAGAGGCAAATAATAGTCAGTTCGAGATGGTGAAAGGCAAACGTTTTCCACCTAACTATCATGCAAAACCAGAGGTAAAAAAGAGTGATAACAAAGTAGCCGTTGGCGAGGTCAAAAATGATCGTATTGCAGCTTACCTTCAAGCCCCTTTGATGAGTGTTGCTGATGCCAGTTCCAAACTGGAAGCAGCAGGTTTTAAGGTGTTGGCTACGTACAAGATCGACAAAAAAGGTAAAGTTACTTCTATAGTCTTTACAGATGAGAATCTGACGGAACATGCTTCTAAGCCGCAACGTGGTTTTGCAGCTAACATGCGTCTTTTAGTTGACGAAGTGACAGGATTGGTAAGTATAAGTAACCCTATCTATGTTCAAAAAGCATTTATGCAAGATACCTATGATGACGCTTTTGCCAAAGAGATGCTAAAACGCCTGCGAGACAACTTCGAGGGGCTTCAAAATTCTAAAGATGTAGTCAAGTTTATCCGTCTTCCACGTTACAAGTTTATGAACGGTATGCCTGTTTATGAAGACATGAAAGAGGTTGCGACTGGAACGAACGAAGTCTTACTTGCTAAAGCACACAAGTCTAAAAAAGTGGTTTTTGAACAAAAACTCTCTAATGGTTCGGTACTGTTGGGCGTTAAACTCTCAAGAAGAACAACAAAGTTTGTTAAAAAGATCGGATATCAAAATGCGGAGTTATTACCGTATCCGGTTCTTATAGAAGATGGTAAAGCTTTGATTTTAGCACCAAAGTACTATATTGCAGTGATGTATCCGTTACTTTCCATGTCAGAGTTTATGACTATTGCCACTGTTCCCGGAGCGATCTCAAAAGACTGTGACAAGATTTTCCGTTAAAAAAGTAAAAGTTCCAGCTCCGGCGCGATTTGCTCTTCAGTTCACCACTCAACGCACGCTAGTGTACCTTCTGGATCGCTTCAACACAACTCACACCACATCTGAAACTTTTACGACCTCTCGAACTTAACGACATGGTTTCGCTTGTCGTTTACTCTTAATCTGTGAAATCTGTTGACAAAAGGCTCTTGCTCTTAAGATGACTAAGTCATCGTACGTAACATGCAACTACCGTAGTGATAATTCAGGAAAGTAGATGTGGGCCATCGTGGCAGTTTCGGCTGAAAGTTTTTTTATCAATTTATCAAATTTGTCCTCTTTGTTCCAGTGGGCTTTGTCGACTTCAGCAAGTTCAGCCACACGGTTTTTAGCATCATACATCACACCAAGACGATCGACCAAGCCTACATCTTTGGCTTGAGAGGCTGTAAAGATGTGTGCGTCAGCAAACTTGTGTTGGTCTTTGACATCGAGACCCCGTCCATCAGCAACATCTTGGACAAAACTTTTGTAAGTGTCTTGGATCACCTTGTTAAGCTCTTTAGTCTCAGCTTTGTTCCATGCCCGGTCTGTCGTGCCTACCTGTTTATATTTACCGGCTTGAATGACTTGTGATTTGACACCCAGTTTTTGCATCAGTCCACTGATATTGGCACCATGCATGATGACACCGATAGAACCGACCATAGAACCTGGGTTGGCGATGATCTCATCGGCGTAGCATGAGGCGTAGTAAGAGCCACTGGCCAAAGTACCTGAAGCGTAAACGACTATAGGTTTGATGCCTTTAATACGTTTGACCGCCTCCATCACTTCTATGGAAGGGGGTACTGTTCCACCCGGAGAGTTTACGGTCAGTAAAACACCTTTGATATTACTATTTTCGCGTGCTTTGTCTAACTGTTCTACCACTTCTGTTGTGTCAAAGATGGGACCTACAAGTTTGATCTCTTGGAGATTGGTAGGGCTTAACTCCTGTTCATTTTCTGGTGCAAAAAGCACAAAGAGCAGGAGTAAAAAGAGCATAGATTTAAAATATTTTTGTATAAATCCAAGTGTCGCTGTGATGGGGAGAAAAAGTTTTTTAAAACCTTCCATTTATGTTACCTCGTTTCCGTTGATATAGATGTTTAAAAGATTATAGCCATGCAGTAGTAAATGGATTGGCAACTGCTCGTTTGGACTCGCTTGCAGATCCATAACCAAAAAGTCAGCCTCTTTTCCTACTGCGATCTCTCCTGTGTTGAGGCCCAATGCTTTGGCACTGTTGATCGTAGCATTACTCAAAAGTTCCTGTGCAAGAGTCAAGAGGTCTCTGTCTGTATGGGTAAAAAGTGCGATCTTCATCTCTTCAAAAAGGTCCAAACTATAGTTGGAGCTGAGACCATCGGTTCCCATGATCCATGGGACATGGTTTGCATCGAGTTGGTTAAGGTCTATAGAGCCATTGCCCAGCAGACGGTTGGAAATAGGGCAGTGTATAACGGTGTGCCCCTCTTTAGAGAGTTCTTGCAACTCTTG
>JALWKG010000089.1 GCA_027081565.1 Helicobacteraceae bacterium | reverse complement strand
TGTAGATTTCTATGGTTGATACCAATAATATCAGCACCTGCGTAAATCGCTTTTGTCAGATCAGCCTTGTCATGTACCTCGACGAGAGCTTCCATCCCTAAGTGTCGGGTATAGTTCAACAGGTTTTTCAGCTCTTTTCTAGAGAGTGCTGCTGCTATAAGCAGCACAAAGTCTGCACCATGTACTAAAGCTTCAAGGAGTTGGTACTCAGAAACAATAAAATCTTTACGTAAAAGAGGAATACCCACGTAACGACGAAGCCCAGAGAGATACTCAAGGCTTCCCTGAAAGTAATGTGGTTCCGTTAAAACAGAGATCGCACTCGCACCACCCCGTTCATAAGCCTGACCAATAGCCAAAGGATCAAAGTCTTCACGGATCACACCCTTAGAAGGACTCGCTTTTTTAACCTCACTGATAATACGGTACTTGTCCTCTTCTGTTGCCTTTAAATAAGGAAAGACATCTCTAGGAGCACGGGCATTAAATGCAAGTGAACGGCCTAACCACTCCATAGAAAAATCTTTTTCTCTCTTGGCCAAGTCCTCTTTTGTTTTTACAATTATCTCATCTAATATCATTACTTTTTACTCCCTTTTAAACATTTATTTATTGCATTGACATGGGCTTTCACCTCAGGATCGTCTCTACCCAAAAGTTCCACGACTTTTTTCATTAAAGCATCTGCCTCTTTACACTTGCCCTCTTTATAGTAACCCCAGGCCAGGGAGTCTATAAAGTATCCTGAATCAGGTTCAGTCTCTAAAGCACGTTTGACATAGGTGATCCCTTTACTCACGTTACGATCATGTTCTATCATACAATAGCCAAGGTAATTAAGGTAATAGCCCTCTTCTTTAACCGCGACTACCTCTGTCAGATCTTTGATCACACTGTCCAAAAGCTTTGCATCACCTCTGTTTTTAGAGGACTCATACATAAAGATCGCTTTTTGACCCAAAAACTCCAAGTCACCACTCTCTTCATAGAGTTTCTGTGCAAGTGGAACCGCTTTTTCAAACTTTTTTTGACTGCTGTAGATCTTTAAAAGTAGTTCATCATTAATATGACTCTTTTCTAAAAAAGCGATTAACTCAGGCATCTTCTGTTCACTCCAGTAGAGTTGTATAATAACATCTGCATGCGCTTTAGTCGGTTCCATCTCATAAAGTTTGGGATAGACATCGAGCAGGCCTTGAATATCACCTTGATCACGGTAAAAAAGAACCAGCCTTTTGGTCAACGACAGTGAATACCCCAAGTTTCTATTATGGGCATTGATCCGTCCTATAGCTTCATATGGTTTTTGCATATTACTGTAAAGCGTCACAACGATCTTGTCTAAGACATCTTCAGAATAGTTAAGCTGATAAGCACGTTCTAAAGCAGCTAACATCTTCAAGTAATCTTTCTGTACACGGTAGACCTCAGCCAAGACCACAAGGTTCTCTTCATTTTCACGTATCTTTACCAGAGACTGTGCCTCTGACTCAGCCTTGACATATGCCTTTTTAGCCAAATAGGCCAAGACCAAATAACGAAGTTCTTGTTCGTTTAATGTCTCACCTGAGCTGCGTCGTGTTTCTAAACGCGAAACAACATCATTGTAATACCGGCCATGCATCAAAGCAGCCATTGCTTTATCACGATATATAGGGTCTTCTGTCCGTTTGTACAAAAGGTCAAAATAACCCACCGTCTCAGCAAATCTGTTTTGAGCCTGTGCGTCTAGAGCAAAAAGGATAAGTGTGTTTTCATCCACATACATTGGCGCCTCTTCTACTGCAGCAGTGGGCGTAGTCTGTGTTGAACATCCTTGAAATATCAAAAGGCTCAAGGCCGCGATTAGAAGTACTTTATACATCAACGATTCCTGGACATTCATTTTTGAGTTCGACGAGATGTGTTTTAAAATAATCCCAAAAAGGGAAAGTACGACACTGCAACGGACGGGCATCATAGACCCCACATCCACCTGCTTTACGATCATAGAAAATACAGTCATGAGAAAGACCGACTACCCGCTCTTTAAGAGAAAACTTATACCCTTTTTTAATCAAGTAAGTCTCTCTAAAAATGTTTTCATCCAACTTTAAAAGTTGGCTCAGAGCAGTGATCTCTTGAGGTGAGACAAAAATATTCCCACTTTCACCAGTACAACAGCGTCCCTCACAACTATCACAAGCCGTAGGTTCAAACGCATAATTAAAGCCCTCTTGGCGCATTAGATCTGACATCGTAGTGTATGTGTCCTTGCTTTAGAGTAGATAGCGGCCGCCTCTTTAGAGTAATGCTCACCTTCAAAAGCAAAAAATGGAGGCCAGACCTTCATCAGTGATTTTGAGTTTTTACGTGTATGAACCATCACTAAAGAGGCTTTTCTGTCACGTTTTGAGTGGACGAATTGTACATCAACAACTCTTAAGGACGCGTTGTCAAGTGCCGCACATAAAAGTCCAAACTGCTGAGCATCATAACAGAAAATAAAATGTCCCTGAGAACGTAAAAGTTTGGCTGCTTTTTTCACAAATTTCTCTATAGGAAGATGTACGTTATAACGCGCTGTATGTACCATTGTATCTTCACTACGAGAGGCACCGTCATGGTAGAATGGAGGGTTGGAAACAATGTAGTCGAACCCTTTAGTGTCTTGAAACTCTAAAAAATCTGTCTGATGTAAGCTATAAGGTATTTTATTTACCTCTGCATTTTTAACCGCTAAAAAAGTAAAGACATCTTGTTTCTCAACCGCTGAGAGTTCAACTCTTGGATGGTCTCTTGCTACCAAAAGCCCTACCACACCCGAACCAGCCCCAACATCGAGCATACGTCCACGCGGATTGAATGAAGAGATAAAATCATAAAGGAAAAGGGAGTCACTGTTATAGCGGTATCCACTGTCAGGTTGATAAAACAGCATTAATTCTCCTCATGATATAATGGCAAAATTATACCCAACAAGGGTGAATAGAGGTACTATATGATTATTATCCCAGCACGCATGGCATCCACCCGTTTTCCGAACAAAGTATTAGCTGATGTAGGGGGTCTGCCTATGGTGGTACGTACCGCCAAGCAGGTGATGCACCTCGATGATGTTGTTGTCGCAGCAGATGATGAAAAGATCATTGATGTCTGTAAAAGTCATGGCATTAAGGCCATGTTGACATCAACAACACACAAAAGTGGTACAGACCGTATCAATGAGTGTGCCCAACTTCTGGATATTTCAGATGATGAACTAGTCATCAATATTCAGGCAGATGAACCCTTTATTGAACCAGAGGTACTCGCCTCACTCATTGTACGTCTTAAACAGATAAAAGATGAAAAACGTGACTTTATTATGGGCAGTTGCTATAATGCCATCAACTCAGAGTCTGCTGAAGACCCAAACTTGGTGAAGGTGATCATGGATGCAGACCACAACGCCATCTACTTCTCACGTTCACAAATCCCCTACAACCGTAGTGGTGCTGCTACCTATTTTGGTCACATCGGAATTTACGGGTTTACAAAAAAGAGTCTACACACTTTTTGTTCTTTAGATGATGCACCCATAGAAGACATAGAAAAACTCGAACAGCTCCGTGCCATCTACCATGGCCTGAAGATCTCTATGGTCAAAGTTGCCAGTACCGGTTTTGGTATAGATACCATAGAAGACCTGGCACGGGCTAAAGAGATCTTTTTAAAAGAGCAATAGGTGTTCAAACTACTTTTACTCCTGGTTCTAGGACTCTTTTTAAGTGGCTGTGTGCATGATGTCTCTGTTGCGCCAGAACTTTCCATGATCAAAAAAGTACGCCCTGTTACTATTTATAGAAGTGTTGCTTATTATATACCAGAAGAGAAGCTAAAGAGAGTGGTCTTGACGCCAGGGGGCAACAATGACCAGTTACGTTACAGTCCCTATAAAGAGAGTGAAATGGCTTTTAAAAAAGTTCTTAACAACGTCTTTACCAAAGTCTACAAGATCTCATCATTTCATGATCCTCTGATCGCTGAGAAAAAAATACAGTTCATCTTTGTACCAACCATAGAAACAGCCTCTTATTCCAACTCAAACGTAGACTGGGAGCCTACCAAGTTTACCTACATTTTGGATGTTAATATCTATCGACATAATAAAGAACTGGTTTTTAAGACCTATGCACAGGGAAAAGGTATCGCCAATTTTGGCCGTTATCAAGAAAATCCGGCCTATGCCATAGAGATTGCCTCACGATCTGCACTCTTACAGTTTCAAGATGAGATCATCACCAAACGTAAAAAGTTTAAGTAAAACGTGTTTTTACTGCTCATATAACGCGCTATTTTCCTAAACATTCTATTATTAAGGGAGCCGACTAAGAGGAACTGTTATTATGTATCTATATATTGATCATAAGAGGAGCTTAAATGAAAGCACTATATCTACTTCCCCTACTTCTCACTACTACACTTTTTTCTCAAGGTTTAGATGGTGAACAACTGGCTCAAAAGCATTGTGCTTCTTGTCATCTGATTACCTCTAACAGTGACAAACTGACCGATGGTAAAATGGGCGGTCCTCCAATGTGGGGTGTTTTAAAGAAGATGAAACAGAAGTTTCCAACACAAGAGGAAGCCACATCCTATATTATATCCTATGCCTTAGAACCTTCTGAAGAGAAGATGCTCTTTCCTCAAGCCACTAGAGACTATTTTGGTGTGATGCCCTCAGTACAAGGTAAAGTCACTAAAGCAGAATTACAGGCTATCGCAAACTATCTCTACAAAAGCACACGCGAACGTCCTGAAAACGAGTAGTCAAAAGACTTTAGCATAAATCTCTTGCACTAAAATTACTTATCAAATGTATAAAGTGCTGAAGGGATATGCTTCTCATACCAACGACAGTTTTTAGGATTACCCATAAGGTTGGTCTTAAAGGCATTTCCCTTCACACGGCACTTCACCTTGTTCTGTTTGACAAGCAACCAGTCATTTCCATATTGGTAGGCACGGGTCAAAACACCAGGTTTGACAATACTTTTTTTAGGTTGCCCAAACTTACGAACAATACGGTTATATTTTCTTCCATCTATTGCATATTTCAATACAGGGTGTACTATAAAGTAGCTACGTTCACTACTGTCTTTGAGACCATCACTGTTAGTCACTTCCAACTTCACCTTGTAATGGCCACTTTTATGATAACTGTGTTTAGGTTCGTATTTGGCAGAGGCTTCTTTATCTCCAAAGTCCCAGTACCGTGAGACAATTTTAGAGTTTTTACTTTTAGAGGTATCATGAAACACTATTGTCTCATCTATAACATAGACATCTGAGCGTGAAGTAAAACTTGCAACAGGTTTATACTTCACACGAGGTTTTGGCTTGGCTCTTATTTTTATGATTTTGCTGACTTCATTATGCTTTTCACCCGCATCAGTAACACGTAAGGAGACCTTGAAATGTCCAGGATGTTTATAACTATGAATAGGGTTTTTATGTTTAGAAGTAGCCCCATCACCAAAATCCCATTGATATTTGATCTTTGACGAGTCATCCTTAAAGGAGGAGATATAGACCATTTTACATCCTGTTACATACTTACCCCCGCATCCTTTAACATGAAATTTTACCACAGGTATGGCATTAATCATTTTACTTAAAGACACTTCACTTTCATCTATCTTTTCTATAGAGACTGGTGCCATCTTCTTAGCCTTCGCCAGTTTTTTGTTAAAGATCTGGACCTCTTTGTATAGTGCTGCGACCTCGCTACTTTTTTTAGTATAACTGATACCATCATCAAGATCTTCGATCTCTCCCATAATAAACTCATACTGCTCTGCAAGTTCAGCAACATAGAGGTCAAAACCTTCTTGTGTCACTACACCTTCTACACAAGCCATACCCTTACTGTTTTTTCTATGTCTGATATAGAGGTTTTTAGAGTAAAGATGTTTTGAATTGATCCCAGTAACTTTTTTTAGGACCTCATCTACTTTTAAAATGGCATCTTTTTCAGTTGCAGCACAGGCTACTTTATGTTCTAAGGTAATGTAGTTCTCATTTTTTTTACTTTTTTCAGAAGCAGAAAGTTCAAAAACAAAAATAAGTAATAACAATAATACTTTATAAATCATATCTATCCATTATTTATTAAAAATCTTCACAATAGTCCTAAAATAGGGGTTTAAGTGAATGGCCCTTATAG
>JALWKG010000088.1 GCA_027081565.1 Helicobacteraceae bacterium | reverse complement strand
AACGAGGCCTTCGCCTCATCTTCACGTAAGATCAGGTTCTCATCCACAATGCTTTTAAGATCATCCACTGCATAGAGTTTGATATGCTCAGAGTGGAACTCTTCAATATCACGAGGAACGGCCATGTCTACCCAGTATCGCTCACCCAGGTCAAAGTTGATATCCTCTTTTTTGATGATAGGCGTGGTTGCACCTGTCGCTGTAATAAGAAGTTCGAACTCGTTAAGGACATCTCCCAGTGCTTCAAAATCGATGACTTGAGCATTAAACTCTTTAGCCACCTCTTCTGCTTTTGAGCGGGTACGGTTCATAATAGTAATAGAGACATTTTCACGCATAAGATAACGTGCCGTCAGTACCGTCATCTCTCCTGCTCCGATCAAGAGTGCCCGCTTACCAGAAAGATCACCCGCGTCTTGCTTGAGCTTTTTCATCGCGACACTTGCAATCGAGACCGGCTTAGAGGAGATGTCAGTCACATTTCGAACTTCAGCTGCACATCTAAAAGCGTGATGGATCACTGTGGCCAGTGTGGGTCCACAAAAACCATGTCTTTTGGCAAAGGAGAATGCATCTTTGATCTGTCCGGAGATCTGTGTCTCTCCCACTACCATAGAGTCAAGAGAACTGACAACTGAAAGCATGTGGTGAATCGCCGTACGGTCTTCATAAATATCTGCCCGTGCTTCCAACTCATCTGCAGGGATCCCTGAACGGTTAAAGAAATGGACCAGTATCATCATCGTTGCCGCATCAACATCACTACAGCTACAAAACACCTCTATACGATTACAAGTCGATGTCACCATCACCTCATCGATGTTTGGATCTTTGACGACTTTGGCTAGACACTTCTCTTTTTGTTCGTCATTGGAAAATGCAAGCTTTTCTCGTATGGCTAACGTGGTGTTTTTATGGGTAAAACTGACAACAAGATAGTGCATTAAAAACTTCTCTTCATCATACTCTCAATAATCCCGACCAACCTCATGTCACCACTTACTGCAGCGATCGCTTTGTCGGAAAGTTCCTGAGCTAATGCATATGAACGCTCTATAGAGTGGTGCGCTTTCATCTTTACTTTAATCCATGCTGCATCTTCTACTGAAAGTTGCTTTTTATGATAAGAGACAAGACGTTTTTTCTCCACGTCATCAAGTGCTTCATAGAGGTAAATGTACGGAAGGGTACATTTGCCCTCTACATAATCATGAAGTGCCGGTTTTCCCAATGTCGCTTCATCTGAGACGATGTCGAGGATATCATCTATGATTTGAAACGAAATACCCAAGTTCTTTCCATACAGGGCATAGGCCTCGGCATCTTTGCCCACCATCAATGCCGCTGCTTTGGCAGAGGCTTCAATAAGTGCTGCTGTTTTCAGGTAAAGCATATCCATGTAAGCATCAGCATCACTGTTAAAGTGTTCTGACATCTTGACATCCATCAGTTCACCTACAGAGAGGGCCGTGACTGCATCTGCCACACTCTTGGCTACAGCTTCATCATAGGCGACCAGAGTACTATACGCCTTGGAGTAAAGGGCATCACCCAACATGATCGCAGTTTTAGAGTCTTCTGTGGCATTGACAGAAGGAGCACCTCTTCGAAGTGTGGCATCATCGATCACATCATCATGTAGAAGTGAAGCGGCATGAATAAGCTCGATAATAGCGCCCAAACGTGGTGCAGTAACATCATCTCCAGCGATTTCTAAGACCAGTTTGGCACGCAGACGTTTGCCTCCGGCCAAGGTTCCAAAAAGGCGGGTGATCTCACTATATCCGATCTCTTCAACAAGGGTAACGATCTCTTTTTCTACAGTCTCAATCACGTGTGCACATTTCCTAGATAAATTTAGTGGTATAAAATCTCTTATAAAAACAGCCAAGCTGTTCTCAAAAGAGAACTATGTTCTCTCTCTTAACTATGTCGCTTTTACTCGTTACGGGTAACGATCTCACCTGTAAACTCAATGTAAAGGCTCTTAGTCTTCTCTTCGACTTCAGTAGAACGCCCAAAACCACTTGTTGGAAGCTCACGCTCCCAATAATCACCAAGCTTCTCTTCTAAAAGCAACTCCATTGTTGCCATCTTCTCGACCATCTTGTCTAGCTGCTCTTCCACAAGGTTGCGGTTGGCAGTGTAAACGATGTCTAAAAACTTAGATCTCGGAGAACCTAAAAAGACATCATCAGCATCTTCGAATAGTGCTGCATATTTACCATAATCTTCCATATTTATATCCAATACATTAAAAATTTCGTGATTATACCACTCTAGGGCTTTATTACTCCACTATTGTGTAGAGCAATCTCACTGTTGACACTTTAGCTCACAGGACTTTTGATACGATAAACCACAGCGTAAAGGATAGGAACATAAATTAGATTTAAGACTGTCGCCCAGATGATCCCAAAACCAAGGGCTACAGCCATTGGTTGCAAGATAAGTGCTTGTCCCGAAGCAAAGAAGATCAAGGTAGAGAGACCGATCACAGTAGTAATAGAAGTGAGTAAAATAGGTCGTAAACGTGTCTTGGCCAGTCGTACCAACTCTTCAAGGTCTTTGGCATTTTTAATAAAACTGACCATGATCAGACCATCATTGACAACGACCCCTGCCAAACCGACTACTCCGATCATCGAAGTCATCGACATATTCAGCCCCATAACACTGTGTCCGATGTAGACACCGAGTATGACCAAGGGAATGGTACTTAAAACGATCAGTGAAAGTTTAATAGAGTCAAAGAGCCAGATCAAGGTAATAAAGATCAAAAATATGGCCATGATCCCTGCTTGAGACATCTCACGCTGATTCTTCTCGTTCTCTTTTTGTTCTCCCTTGACCTCTATATCGTAGCCCTCTTCTTGCAAAGACACAATCGTCGGCGCCAACTTTAACATCGCATCTGCTGCCATCAACTTCTCTTTGTCCAGTGAGGCAAATACAGAACGGATACGCTTGCCATCTTCTTTGATGGTGTTGACATAACCTTGGGTGATAATAAAGTCACACACCTCTTTAAGTGCTACATAGTTTTGAGACCCGGGAACCTTAACCTCCATCTGCTCGAGTGATGAGATAGTGTCTTTATTAGTACCTTCTATCCGCACACGAACAAGACCACTACTGTTAAACATCTTTCCATATTCACTTTTAAGGTAGTACGCTCTTAGCTCATTAGTGATCACCTGCTCATTAAAGCCCAGTTTCTCTCCATAGGCGTTGATACGAAGTTTTAACTCTTTTTCACCCAAGTCAGCATCATCGCCCATGTTGATCAGACCATCGATCTGAGACATGGCCGTTTTTAAGGTCTTGACAGCTTCTACTAAAGCGGCATCATCTTTACCACTTATAGCGATCTCAACATCATGAGCTACAACTCCTGTCCCTTGAACATCGGTGTTAAGTTCTTCGTAGACCAGACCCTCTTGTGTTTTAAGTTTTGTAAAGGGTTCCATCCAGGCAGCTACATCTTTTTTGATCTCATACGCAGAACGATCACGGGTCAAAAGTGAACCGTTATAGTCTAAAGAAAGGTAAGGATTAATGTACTTGTTAAATATATTGTCCGGGGCACGTTCATGAAGTTCTATAAAGATCTGAAAAAGGTTTTCACCCAACTCTGCCTTGTTTTTAGAGTCCATACGCAAACCAATAACAGAGGTCACAGAGATAAACTCCTCCTCTTTCATGTTTTTAAGGATCTCTTTTTCCAGTTCTGTGACCAAACGCTCCGTGTTTTGCAGGTCATTGTTGATGTTGACCTTGCCTGAGACATAGATCTGTGTCACATCAAACTCAGGGAAAAGTTGGAACTTGGTGTGACTGACCATGTAGACAGTGCCACTCATAATACTCACCACAATAAAGAGAAGTGAAAGTACTTTTCTACGAAGTAATAGTGCCAATGTCTTAGTATAGCTGCTGTAAAGTCCTTCCCAAATACCATGGGTCATATGTCCCTCTTTACGCAGACGCAAGAAGTCATAAGAGTGTAGAGGAAGAAAGTAAAAAGCCTCAAAGAGCGAACTGATAAGCAGCACAGAGATCATGATCGGCAAAATACGGATAAAGGTTCCCATGTCTCCTGTTAACATCAACATTGGTAAAAATGCGAAGATCGTAGTCAATGTCGCCGTTAAAACGGCAGGAAACATCTCTGTCGCACCGACTATAGCCGCTTCACGACGTTCCATCCCCTCTTCAAGGTGGCGGTAGATGTTTTCGGCCACAACAATAGCCTCATCAACCAACATTCCCAAAGCGATCAAGGCCCCCAAAAGAGAGAGCATGTTAAGACTGTGTCCCGCTGCTTCCGTAACGATCAAACCGATCATAAAAGAGAGTGGAATACCCATCGCCACAACAAAAGCAATACCGCGATTGACAAAGATCAACATCGCAACAAAGACCATCATCAGACCAAACATAATATTTGAGAAGACGGTGTTAAGACGGTTTTTAATCCATACCGAGGTGTCGGTATAGATACTAAAACTCAGTTCTGGATATTTTTTTTCAAATCCGCGCAGCATTGTTCTGATATCTTTAGTCAAGGCGATAGCGTTCCCCGACTTGGACTTGGTAATGTTGATAGAAATATTACGAACGCCGTTGTAGTGAGAAAGTTCGCTCTCATCACTGAGTTCAAAAGAGATGTCAGCTATGTTTCCCAGTCGCACCTGCTTACCATTGACATTAAGCATACTCTCTTCAAGGCGTTCACGCTTTTTCTCGCCATTATAGGTGGAGATGTAAAGGTGTTCCCCTTTCTCTTTTATAGTCCCAATAGGAAAAATAGAGCTCAAGTTTTTTACGGCTTGGACCACACTGTTGGTCTCCAGACCATAGGCTTGCAAACGTGCTTCATCCAGTCTCAGCACCAGCTCTTCATCCGCATCCCCACGGATCGAGATCTCACTTAACTCTTTGAACTTTGAAAGTTCACTTTTTAACTCTTCTGCCCGATCAAGAAGTACTCGTGTATCCACCTCACCAGAGATAGCAATAAGAACAAGAGGTATGGTCTCTACATGGATCTTGGCAATAGGTTCATTCATATCTGCCGGCAGGTCACGTTTGGTCTGAGCAATGATGTCTTTGACATCCTGTAAGACCTTGATGTTTTCAGAACCCGGCTTGATATCGGCCATAATAGAAAAAGAGCCATTTTTAATACTGGTCTTTACAGTGTCAAGTTCATTGATGTTTTTAAGATCATCTTCTATGGTCCCCACCACCATCTTGTCCAAAACATTGGCCGAAGTACCCGGGTATCCACCATTAATAGAGATCTTGTCCATCTGTATGGGCGGAAAGATCTCTTTAGGGATGTTGATATAAGCAAAAATAGAAAGCAGTAGTATAAAAAGAAGTAAGATATGGTTCAGGAGAGGCTTGTCTATGGAAAATTCTATCACTTTACGTATCATGTTGTAGTCCTACTCATCAAACATGGTGTCTAGCACCTGATTTTTAAAACGGATCGACTCGACCTTGGTCTTTAAGATCCGATTTTCCTCTTTAAGGACATTGTACTCACCGGTTAAAACAGCGATATCACGACTTTTATAATAGACCTGAGACTGCAGGTAAACCTTGGGAAAAAGGATCAACCAGGCGATCGCCAAGATCAGCAGCGTCATCAACAGAAAACGCCACCCCATCTTGTTCTCCATGTTCTGGAGTTCATGATGTTCTTTGACTTCCTGTAAGATCAGATCTTTTTCATTCATTAACGTCCCATCTCAAAAACACGCAGTTTTGCGCTGCGGCTGCGTACGTTCTCTTTGAGTTCATCACTCTGGGCAACTAAAGGCTTCTTTGTAAGCACCTTACCCTTTTTATGGTTGTTGCCACAGGTGCAACGCATCACTTCCGGCGGGCAGATACAAGACTGCTTCCACTGTGAAAATCGTTGCTTTACCATACGGTCTTCAAGCGAGTGAAAGGAGATGATCCCTACACGAGCATTGGGAAGTTCCGCTTCGCTAATGGCATCTAACAGGCGAGAAAGTTCTCCAAGTTCATCATTGACCTCTATGCGGATCGCCTGCATCACTAAAGTAGCAGGATGGATCTTCTTACCGCGTGGTCCAAAAGGTTTTACCACATCACTCAAGGCTTTGGCCGAGGTAAAGGGTCGATGTTTTACGATCTCAGCAGCAATCTGCTTTGCATT
>JALWKG010000087.1 GCA_027081565.1 Helicobacteraceae bacterium | reverse complement strand
CTTAAACACACTGACCACACGCTATTTACAGCAAGAACTAGAAGAGAAAACAGTTGAGGCGGAGAGAACATTAGAGTTTATTGATGCTCAGATCGAAGAGATTAATAAAGATGTTGAAAAGTCACAAAGCAAATTAGAGAAATTTCGATCTAAAAATACAATAGTCGATGCTTCTTCTCAAGCAATGATGACGGCACAAAACATGTCTGATTATGAGAGTAAACTCCAAGCTTTGGAGATAGAAGCTAATGTCTTGAAAAATGTTCAAACGTATGTAAATACAGGTAAAGATCTTGGTGGCATTAGTTTGGGCTCCGCCGCCTATACAGATCCTGCACTGGCGCAGATGATACAAAAACTTCAAGAGTCTTTAATGGCACGAAACTCACTGCTTGTTGAGTTTACAGAACTCCATCCTGATATTATCAAACTGACGGAAGCCATCAACTCTATAAAGTCAACCATAAAGTTCACACTGAAAAATGATATTAATATTATAGAACAACGTAAAAAGACATTGCGTCATTACATCAGAAAGTATCAGCGTTCTCTTGAATCGATGCCAGAAAATGAGCGTAAACTGGCGAACTTGACTCGTAACACTTTAGTCAATGAAAAGGTCTATAACTTCTTGCTGGAAAAGCGCGCTGAAACTGCTATTTTGCGTTCATCTACTGTTTCTAAAACCAGAGTGCTAGATAAAGCATTACTGCCTGCTCTGCCCATAAAACCAAAACGTCTGCTTATTATTTTAGTAGGATTGATTTTAGGTCTTATTGTTGGCATTGCTTTGGCCTTTTTGAGAGCATTTTTAGATGACACCTTAAAGACAGCGGAAGATATCGATTGTATAACAAATATTCCTCTTTATGGCGCATTACCACAACGTAAAGACAAAACTACACGCGCGCAGTTTGAAGAGGCTATGCGTGTTCTACGTACCAATCTACAGTTTGTAGGTGGCTCTAAAAAGTCTAAGGTTGTGGCTTTGACCTCTTCTATCTCTGGTGAAGGCAAAACGACTATCGCGGTGGCACTTGCCAAGATCATAGCTGCAACAGGTAAAAAAGTGATTATATTAGACTTAGACATGCGTCGATCTCGTATGCATGAAGAGTATAATGTGAGTAACAAAGAAGGTGTGAGTAACATACTTGCAGACAGGAATATTCCATACTCTGAGATCATTCAGAGAGGTGTTTTTGAAAATCTGGATATTATAACCGCGGGGCCTAAGCCGCCCAACCCTTCTGAATTACTGGTAACATCGGGTTTTGAGACGCTAATAGAATCCCTTTCAAACGAATATGACTATGTGATCTTGGATACGCCACCTATCGGTCTGGTCACTGATGCTATGATACTTTTACGTATGGCAGATATAGGTTTGATGGTGACTCGTGCCAATTACTCTAAAAAGTCTTTTCTTAAGAGTGTGGAGCGTTTTACAAAAGAGCATGACTTGCATAATATAGGGTTTATTATCAATGGCCTGGAGTCTAATAAACGTCAGGGATACGGGTACGGTTATGGGTACGGTTATGGATCAGAAAAGAGCTATGGTTCAGGATACTACACCTAAAAAGTTCTAGCTATAATGTGACTTACACTTCAGCTTACCACTCAACGCACAGCCAGTGCGCCTTTGAAATCGATTCACTACAATTCACACCACATCTGAAATTTTTCCAATGCATGGGCTTTTGATGATAAGCTTACGCTATTTTTCTTAATTTGTAAAACTAGTGGACAAAAAGCTCTTTATCTTATTTAGAAAGCAACTTTTCTATGTCATCTTTAATACTCTCAGGTTTGGTTGAAGAGCCGTAGCGCTCTACGACATTTCCTTCTCTGTCGACCAGGAACTTTGTGAAGTTCCACTTGATGGACTCTGTCCACATAAAGCCACTCTGTTCACTTTTTAGATATTTGTATAGGGGATCAGCATTCTCTCCGTTGACATCGATCTTGGAGAACATGTCAAACTGTACGTTGTAGGTTCCCTGGCAAAAGAAGACGATCTCATCTTCGTTTTTGGGCTCTTGTTCTCCGAACTGGTTACAGGGAAAGCCAAGAATCATGAAGGCATCATCTTTATAGCTTTCATAGAGTTTTTCCAGTCCTTCGTATTGTGGAGTGAAACCACATTCACTGGCGACATTGACGATAAGAAGGACCTTTCCTTTATATTTTGACATAGAGATCTTTTGACCATCGATTGTGGTAACATTGAAGTCATATAGAGACATTTTTTGCTCCTGGGCGTTTAGGTTGGTAAGTAAAAGTAAGGTGGTGATAAGTGTTAAGAGTAAGTGCATAAATATCCTTTTGTCGGAGTATATCAACAAAAGGTATTAAGACTAATAAAGATTTTATTTAATTAAAAAGCGAAAGAGTGTTATAGGCTATTTCTCTTCTGCGAGTAATCTTTTATACTGTATGATAGTAGTTTCAAGACGTTTTGGGTCTGTCACTTTTCGAGAGGCGATATAACCGATAATAGCACCATTTTCATCTTTTTTAGGGACGATATGAACATCTACCCAGTAGTATTTACCATCTTTACGGAGGTTCTTGACGTAACCATCCCAGACTTTACCATCTTTAATGATATTCCACATTCCTTCAAAAGCCACTTTTGGCATATCGGGGTGACGTAAGATGTTGTGGGGATGACCAACAACCTCTTTTTTAGAATAGCCTGTCATCTCAACAAACTTACGGTTTACAAAGGTAATATTTCCTTTGGTGTCCGTCTCACTAATAAGACTACGGCCATCAAAGACAACCTCTTCATCTATGGGTTCAGGTCGTTTAATCATCTATTAAGACTCCTATTATGTTTGTAGGAATTCTCCTACATGTTTATTACGAGATTATAACAAGAAATATTTACATAACGATGTAATGTTTGGAAAATCGTACAATAAGTTTGTAATATGTTGCTAAATATACCATGTTAATATGGATATTTTATATCCTGTAGTCTTGGATAAAGGAATACCCTAATGGCGGGACTCTGTGCTATAATTAGTGAACTAAAAGTCAGGGACAAATGCATCGATGTTAGCTAGCGAGATCAACACACTGCTCAGTGACAAAAAAAAGCTTCTGACAGAGGTCTATTTTGAGCTTCAGCGCCATTTTGAATCAAAATATGGTCATGATACAGTCGTCTTCATGGAAATTGGTACCTTTTATGAAGTCTATGAGGTCAATAATGATGATATGCAGGTGGGTAAGGCTAAAGAGATGGCCGAACTGCTTAACATCCAACTGACCAAGAAAAATAAAAGTATTGTTGAAAACTCAGTGAAAAACCCTTTATTGGCGGGTGTACCTGCTGTTTCGTTCGAGCGTTATCTTGCCCGGTTGATCCAAGAGAAAAAATACACGGTGATCGTTATCCGTCAAAAAGGGCAACCTCCCAAGGTGAACCGTTTTGTATCGCAGATCATCTCACCGGGTACCAACTTTGACTACTTAAGCGATAACGAAGACAACTATATCGCTTCACTTGTGATCGATCAGTATCGTGATATTTTCTCCATAGGTTACAGTGCTATTGATGTAACGACAGGTAAAAGTTGGCTTTACGAGGCACACGGCACCTCCGAAGATCAGAGTTTTGCACTGGACGAAGTCTTTAACCTTCTGAACGTTCACAAGACTTCTGAAGTGGTCATCACCTTTTTGGAGGGTGTGGAGAATCAAAAAGAGGTGCTGCGTTACCTTGAGATCTCTGATCGTTTTCACTATAGTATTAATAATGAACGCCACAAGGTCGCGTACCAAAATGAGCTTTTTCAAAATGTCTACAGCATACAGTCTCTTCTCTCACCTATAGAACATCTTGACCTTGAACGATCACCTATGATCTCTGAGTCTTTGGCCATTTTGGTCCATTTTGTTATCGAACACGACTACCATATCATCCAAAAACTCTACCGTCCGCAGCTTATCGATAACAGACGTTATATGTATATGGGTAACAACGCCTTGGAACAACTGAGTGTGATCTCTAAAGACCGTGGTGAGATGACACTGTTTAAACTTATAGACAAATCTTGTACGGCTATTGGACGGCGTCTCTTAAAAGAGCGTCTCTTGAACCCACTTTTGGAAAAAGAGGAGTTGACACGCCGCTATAACCTTATAGACCGGGTTAATGCCCATACCCGTACCTTGGATGAGACACTACGGGGTATCTATGATTTGGAGCGTTTGGCCCGTCGTATTAGCTTGGGACGCCTACACCCTTTTGAGATGAACTATGTTTATGAATCATTGCTGGGTGTTCAAGAACTCATGGCGTACATCAAACGCCATAAGATCCAAAAAACACCTTTTTCAGACCAAGAGATTGCCGAGTTTGTCCGAGATATTCAAAAAAGTGTTGACTTGGAGACCTCTCGTCGCTTTACGATGAACACCATAGATGAGAACTTCTTGATGCGGGGTGTTGATGCAAGCATCGACACCTTGGTTGATGAAAATGCAAAGATGCTTCAGACTTTCAAACTGGTGATGGTAAAGATCGAGGAGATGATCAGCAGGGTCACAAGTTCCAATGGCGGAAACTATGTTACCTTGGGTCTCTTGGAAAAAGAGGGTTATTATATCTCTTTGAGTAAAAACCGTTTTGCGATGATAGAGAAGATGTTTGCACTCGAAGAGATGTCGATCGATGGTGAACAGGTCGGTCTTGGCAGCTTTAATATTAAAAAATTGACCAACAGTGTCAAGATCACCTCTGAGCTTATGGATCAACTCTCAGACAAGATCATGCGTAACCGACTGAAGATCGTTGCCTTGGCAAAAGAGCGCTTTGTCAATTTACAGGTTCTTTTTGAACGACGTTATACCATTTTGTTAGAGCGGGTCATACACTATGTAGCGGATTTGGATGTCGCTGTGAGCTCTGCTAAGAGTGCACAACAGTACAACTATGCCCGTCCAACCATCGTGGATGTTCATGATGAAGAGAACTTTATGCAGATCATGGCACTGCGTCATCCGCTTATAGAGATACAGGAGCGTCAAGGTATCTATGTTCCTAATGACATCGTGATGGGAACACGTGACTACCTTGATCTTCCATACCCAGAGACAGTTATGTTGGATGTCAGTGTTCATGATGGTCATGATGTTAATGGCGTACTGCTTTATGGGATCAACTCCAGTGGTAAGTCTTCTTTGATGAAAAGTATTGGTATTGCGGTACTTCTTGCGCAGTCTGGTTTCTACGTTCCTGCCAATGCCATGAAATTTTCACTTTTCGACTCTATTTTCACTCGTATCGTCTCTAAAGATAATCTGGCAAAAGGACTTTCTACCTTTGCTGTAGAGATGTTGGAACTCAAA
This sequence comes from Helicobacteraceae bacterium, assembly GCA_027081565.1. Classification (GTDB taxonomy): domain Bacteria; phylum Campylobacterota; class Campylobacteria; order Campylobacterales; family Sulfurimonadaceae; genus Sulfonitrofixus. The sequence continues at coordinate 884 of JALWKG010000087.1, read as the reverse complement.
AACATCTTTAAACGTGCTTCACAGCACTCTTTGGTCTTAGGAGATGAGATCTCTCACGGTACAGAGACACTCTCCGGTGTCTCCATAGTCGCTGCAGCTATTATGAAACTGACCAAGCTCCGCTCCATCTTTTTGTTTGCGACACACCTGCATCAGTTGGCCACGATGCCGGAGATCAGAAAACTTAAAAATGTAGTGGATCTTCACCTGAGTGTGGAGTATGATGAAGCTCAAGACAAGTTACTGTTTAACCGTGTTTTACAGTCTGGAAGCGGAAGTTCGGTGTATGGCTTGGAGTTTGCGAAGTCACTGCATATGGATGAAGAGTTCCTCAGCAGTGCCAACAAGATCCGTAAACGACTCGCCAATGATTTTGATGAGTTGGAACTTCTTGTTAAAAAACGAACCTCGAAGTACAATAAAGAGCTTTATGTGACCAAGTGTGTCATCTGTGGCAGTGTAGCAGATGATGTCCATCACATCTCGCATCAAGCAAGTTCTGACAGTGCCGGTTTCATAGGCCACTTTCATCAGGACCACCGCAGTAATCTTGTGCCCCTGTGTAAAGAGCATCATCGTGAGATCCATGATGGAAAGATCAAGGTCAAAGGTTTTGTCATGACCTCCAACGGTCTCGAGTTGGATTTTGAAGATCAATTGGTGAAAGAGCAAAAGGCAGTAGTCGAACCAGAGATCAATGAGACACCTAAAAAAGATGAGGAAGAGTCTTCTTTGGGTTGGGACGATTTTTAATAAAAGTTCCAGTTGCGGTGCGATTTGCACTTCAGCTCACCACCCCATGTACAGCAGTGCGCTATCGGGATCACTTCAGCACAACTCACACCATATCTGTAACTTTTAGGATATGAGTAACTGTTTACGAT